>JACSRL010000454.1 GCA_014879765.1 Anaerolinea sp.
GGCGCCCTTGCTGCTGGGTTTCATCCTGGGGCCGATGATGGAAGAAAACCTGCGCCGGGCGATGCTGCTGTCGCGCGGCGACTGGAGCGTTTTCGTCACCCGTCCGCTGTCGGCCGGTCTGCTGGCCGCTGCCGTGGTGCTGCTGGTGATCGTGCTGCTGCCCTCGATCAGGAGCAAGCGAGAAGAGGCGTTTGTCGAGGACTGATCGAGAGAATTTTGAAACCTGCAACGGCGTCTTCGGACGCCGTTTTGATTTCGACGCCTGCCGGTTCCCGCATCCGGCAATATCTGCGCGGCTCCCGGATAATCCAGCCATGAAATTCCAGTACAACAGCGCCTACGCCAGCACGCGACTGCCCGTTTTTGCGCGCAACATTGTTTCGACCTCGCATCCACTGGCTGCCCAGGCTGGGCTGCGCATGCTTCAAGCAGGGGGGAACGCGGTCGATGCCGCCGTGGCCGCCGCCGCCGCCATGACCGTGTGCGAGCCGGTCAGCAACGGTCTGGGCAGTGATTCCTTCTGCATTCTGTGGGACGGCGAGCGGCTGCATGGTCTGAACGCGTCGGGGCGTGCGCCGCAGGCCTGGACACCAGACTACTTTCGCAGCAAGTACGGTGCTGACGGTATGGCACCACCCAAACGCGGTATCGATTCGGTCACGGTGCCGGGTGCTGTCAGCAGCTGGACGGCACTGAGCCGGCGCTTTGGCAAGCTGCCGTTTGCTGACCTGATGGAGCCGGCGGCCGAAATCGCCGAGCGCGGCTATCTGGTCCCGGTGGTGGTGCAGCAGAAATGGGCAGCGGGCGCGCCCGAGCTGCAGGCTCAGCCGGGCTTTGCCGGTAGCTTCATGCCCTGGGGCCGCGCGCCGCAGGTGGGCGAGCTATTCCGCTTTCCCGCCGCGGCTAAGGGGCTTCGGCGCATCGGCGAGACCGGTGGTGCCGATTTCTATCAGGGCGAAATCGCGCAGGCGCTGGCGCGTTTTTCGAAGGCCAACGGTGGCAGCCTGACGGCCGCCGATCTGGCTGCCTACGCACCCGAGTGGGTCGATCCGATCGGTCAGGACTATCGGGGCTATCGTCTGCACGAGATCCCGCCGAACGGCCAGGGCATTGCCGCTCTGATCGCGCTGGGCATCCTGCAGCACTTCGACATCCGGTCACTCGGGGCGGACAGTGTCGAAGCCCAGCACCTGCAGATCGAGGCGATGAAACTCGCCTTTGCAGATGTGTATCGCTACGTGGCCGAGCCATCGGCGATGACGGTGGCAGCCGAGCAAATGCTCGATGCCGACTACCTGGCCGCGCGTGCAAGACTCATCGACATGAAAGTTGCACAGGACTTTGGCGCCGGCAACCCGGTCAAGGGCGGCACGATCTACCTCACGGCGGCCGATGAACGCGGCATGATGGTCAGCTTCATTCAGAGCAATTTCATGGGCTTTGGTTCGGGCTGCGTGGAGCCGACTTTCGGTGTCAGCTTGCAAAACCGCGGTCACGGCTTCAGTCTGGATTCACGCGGGCTGAATCCGGCCAACCTGTTGGCGCCTGGCAAGCGGCCGTTCCACACCATCATCCCGGCCTTCCTGACCCAGGGCGGCCAGCCGGTGATGAGTTTTGGCGTGATGGGCGCCAACATGCAGCCGCAGGGACACATGCAGACGCTGGTGCGCATGCTGGACTTCGGGCAGAACCCGCAGGCCGCCTGTGACGCGCCGCGTTGGCGCTACAACGCGGGTCTGGAGATCAACGTCGAGTCGTCGATGAATCCGGCGCTGGTTCAGGGGCTGGCGAACAAGGGTCACCAGATGGCGGTGATTGACGATCCGTATCAGGACTTCGGCGCGGGTCAGTTCATCTGGCGGGCCGGCGAGCCGTCGGTGGAAGGCTACGTTGCTGCGAGCGACCCGCGCCGGGACGGTCAGGCGGTTGGCTTCTAGCCTCGCACCAGCGCCCGCCGAATCGGGCACGCTGCTGCGCGGGCTGACGTTGGCCGCCGCCGGTTCTATCGCCTTCAGCGGCAAGGCCATCATCGTCAAGCTCGCCTATCGCTATCAGGTCGACGCGGTGACGCTGATCATGTACCGCATGCTGTTTGCGCTGCCGCTGTTCGCTCTGATGGCCTGGTGGTCCAGCCGCGGGAAGCCCGCGCTGACCCGGCGCGACTGGCTGGGCGTGCTGGGACTGGGCTTCACCGGCTACTACCTGGCCAGCTTTCTCGATTTTCTGGGGTTGCAGACCATCACCGCTTCGCTGGAGCGGCTCATCCTGTACCTGAACCCGACGCTGGTGCTGCTGCTGGGCTGGGCGCTGTATGGCCGGCGCATCGCCCACCGGCAGATGGTGGCCATGGCGGTCAGCTACATCGGTGTGGTGCTGGTGTTCGGCCATGAAGTCCGCATCGAGGGGGCCGAGGCCGCACTGGGGGCGTTGTTCGTCTTCCTGTCTGCGGTCAGTTATGCGATCTACCTGACCTACAGCGGCGAGATGGTGCATCGGCTAGGTGCGCTTCGCCTGGCCGGGCTCGCCACCAGCGTGGCCTGCGTGCTGTGCATCGTGCAGTTTCTGCTGCTGCGGCCGTTGGCCGCGGCCGAGGTGGCACCGCAGGTGATCTGGCTGTCGCTGCTGAACGCCACCGTCTGCACCGCGCTGCCGGTGCTGATGGTGATGATGGCGATCGAGCGCATTGGCGCCGGTCTCACCGCCCAGACCGGCATGATCGGGCCCATGTCCACCATCGTGATGGGTGTGCTGATCCTTGACGAGCCGTTCAATGGCTGGATCATTGCGGGAACGGTGCTGGTGGTGGGTGGCATTTATCTGGTATCACGCCGAAAGGCTTAACGGAAGGAGCAAGCGATGGATCTGGGTATTGCAGGCAAATGGGCGCTGGTGTGCGGTGCCAGCAAGGGGCTGGGGCTGGGCTGTGCGCAGGCACTGGCACGTGAAGGCGTGAATGTGGTGATCGTCGCGCGTGGCGCCGAGGTGCTGGAGCAGGCCGCAGCCGCCATCAAGGCTGATCCGCTGCACCCCGCGGGCGCGCAGGTGCTGGCGGTGGCGGCCGATATCACCACCACCGCCGGCCGGGCGGCTGCTTTTGCCGCAGCGGGCGGGCCGGGCACCGACTTTGACATCGTCGTCACCAACGCTGGCGGTCCGCCACCGGGCGACTTCCGCGACTGGGACCGGGACGCCTGGATCAAGGCGGTCGACGCCAACATGCTGACGCCCATCGAACTGATCAAGACCACGGTGGACGGCATGGCGGCGCGTGGCTTCGGTCGCATCATCAGCATCACCTCCAGCGCGGTGAAGGCACCCATCGACATCCTGGGACTGTCCAATGGCGCGCGCAGCGGCCTGACCGGCTTTGTGGCCGGCGTCTCGCGCAGCGCGCTGGCGGCCAAAGGTGTGACGATGAACAACCTGCTGCCCGGCAAGTTCGACACCGACCGGCTGAAAACCACGCTGGGCACCGCAGCCAGCAAGACGGGCAAGAGCGTGGACGAGATCCGTCAGGCGCAGATCGCGCAGATTCCTGCACGGCGTTTCGGCACACCGGCCGAATTTGGCGCCATCTGCGCCTTTCTGTGCAGCCAGCAGGCCGGCTACATCAACGGTCAGAATGTGCTGGCCGATGGTGGGGCGTACCCGGGTACGTATTGAGCGGGTTGCGCGACGGATCGCCCGGCGCGCCTCAGCGCCGCGCCGACACCACAATCCCGCCGATGATCAGCGCGAACGCGACGGCGTGGTAGGCGCTGGGCATCTCGCCCAGGAATGTCGCTGACATCAGGGCCGCGAACAGCGGCGTGAGATTGGCAAAGAAGCCGGCGACCGCCGGACCGGCGCGCTGCACGCCCATGCCCCAGCAGCGGTAGGCCAGCACGGCCGGCCCCACGGCGACAAACACCAGTGCCGCTGCCAGCGGCCAGCCCCAGACGATGTGCGCGTCGGTCAGTGCCCACTCGGCGCCGGCAAACGCGCCGGACCACATCAGCCCGAAAGCCACCTGCGCCAGCAGGAAGGCAGCCCAGTCGTTGCGAATGGCCTCGGGCTCGGCGCGGCGCGTCAGCAGCCAGCTGTAGCTGGCCCAGCACAGCGTGGCCAGCAGCATGAACACGTCGCCGACGACCAGGCGCAGTTGCAGCAGTTGCGACCAGTCGCCGCGCGAGAGCACCGTGATCACCCCCGCAATGGACAGCGCCGCGCCCAGCAATTGCTGGCGCGTGATGCGCACGCCGAAAATCACCGCGCCCAGGCCCAGCATCCAAAGCGGCAGGCTTGAAGCAACCAGCGTCACGTTCAGCGGTGTGGAGGTCTGCAACGCCAGGTACTGCAACGCGTTGTAGCAACCCACGCCCAGCAGCCCCAGTACGGCAAACCGGCGCCAGTGCGGCCACAGACCGCTGGACGGGCGCAGCACCCAGCCGGCCAGCGGCAGCAAAATGGCACAGGCCAGCGCCCAGCGCAGGAAGTTCAGCGTGGACGGCGAGATCAATTCGCGTACCACCCGGCCCATGACGGCGTTGCCGGCCCACATCAGCGGGGGCAGGGTCAGCAGCAAGGCCGTGCCAGGTGTCAATCTTTGGTTCATGGGCAGGACTTTAACGGCTCGCAGTCTGCAGCGTTGGCGCGAACGTGGCACTATCAAAGGTTGTTGGACAAACCCGAACAGGAGAACAAGCGATGAGCCTCGCGATACAGATCGACCAGAACGGCGGCCCTGAAGAACTCAAACTGGTGGAAGTCACGGTGGGGGACCCCGGCCCCGGCGAAATCCGCATCCGTCATCACGCCATTGGCCTGAACTTCATCGATGTCTACCAGCGCACCGGCCTGTACGCGCTGCCGATGCCGCTCAAGCTCGGCATGGAAGCAGCGGGTGTGGTCGAGGCCGTGGGCGAGGGCGTCACGCATCTGAAGGCGGGTGACCGAGCAGCCTACGCGAGCCAGCCGCCCGGCAGCTATTGCGAGGTGCGGGTGATGCCGGCCAAGTGCGTGTGCAAGCTGCCCGACGCCATCAGCTTCGAGACCGGTGCCGCGATGATGCTCAAGGGCCTGACCGCGCAGTACCTGCTGAAGAAGACGCTGCCGATCGAGGGTCTGCATCACGGCGACCATGTGCTGTTTCACGCCGCCGCCGGCGGTGTGGGCCTGATCGCCTGCCAGTGGGCGAAGGCGCTGGGGCTGCAGCTCATCGCCACGGCCGGTTCCGACGCCAAATGCGCGCTGGCGCTGGCCAATGGCGCGGCCCACGCCATCAACTACCGCACCGAGGACTTCGCCGCGCGTGTCAAGGAGATCACCGGCGGCAAAGGTCTGAAGGTGGTGTACGACTCGGTGGGCAAGGACACCTGGGACAAATCACTGGACTGCCTGCGCCCCTTCGGGCTGATGGCCAGCTTCGGCAATGCCTCGGGGCCGGTGGCGCCTTTTGCACCGGCCATGCTGGGCGCCAAGGGCTCGCTCTACGTGACGCGCCAGACACTGTTTACCCACATTGCCACGCGCGAGAGCACGCAGGCCATGGCCGACGATCTGTTTGCCGTGGTGCAGAGCGGGCAGGTGAAGATTCACATCGAGCAGCGTTTCCCGCTGGCACAGGTGGCCGACGCCCACCGCGCGCTGGAAGCCCGCCAGACCACCGGCAGCACCATCCTGACGCTTTGATGCAGGCCGGCCGCGACACCGGCTTGCAATGGCCGGTGGTGGTACTTGCAATCTCTAAAAAAGTAGCATCAAAGCACCATTTGACGCTGGGTTGATGCCAATTTGACCGTAAAACTCTGCTGGAAGGGGGTGACCCCCCCCCTTGCGGCGAGGCTGCGATGCAGCGCCGGATGAAACCCGGCCGCACCCGCACCGACCTCAGCGGCCGCGGCGCACGCGCAGGATTTCGTCCAGGATCAGCGCAATGGCGCCGACGGTGATGGCGCTGTCGGCAACGTTGAAGGCTGGGAAGTGGCTGCCGCGCCAGTGGAAATCCAGAAAATCCACCACGTAGCCATACATCAGGCGGTCGATCACGTTGCCAACCGCACCGCCCAGGATGCAGGCCAGCGCAAAGCTGAACAGCTTTTGCCCGCTGTGCGATTTGAGCATCCACAGGATGAACAGCGTGGCCACCACGCCGATGCCGACAAACAGCCAGTGCTGCCAGCCGCCGGCGTTGGCCAGAAACGAAAACGCCGCGCCGGTGTTGTGCACCCGAACAATGTTGAAGAAACTGGTTACCGGCGTGCTGTCGCCCAGCGCGTAGTAGCCCAGGATCAGCACCTTGGTGAACTGGTCGGCCATCAGGATGATCAGCGCCAGCCCCAGCCAGGGCAGCATGCTGGCCGAAGCCGAGCCAAAGGTGCGCTTGCCCGCCATCAGGCCACCGAGCGGCTTTCGCCGGCGCCGTAGAGGTTGCTGGTGCAGCGGCCGCAGATCGTCGGGTGCGCCGGGTCGTGGCCGACGTCGTCACGCCAGTGCCAGCAGCGCTCGCATTTCACGGCGGCGCTGGGGCGGCTGGAGACGGCCAGTTCATTGCCGGCCTGGAGTTCAACCACCGAGGCGATGAAGACGAATTTCAGGTCGTCTCCCAGGCTGGCCAGCAGCGCGTGGTCGTCAGCGCCGGCCGTGATGGTCAGGTTGGCCTGCAGCGACGAGCCGACCTTGCCGTCGGCGCGCAGCGCCTCGATGTCCTTGTTGGCAATGTCGCGGATCTCGCGGATGCGGCTCCAGCGCGCCAGCAGCGCGGCGTCGGGGGCCGCCAGCTCGGCGTAGGTCTCCACGAAGATCGAATCGGTTGCGCCCGTCACTGCCCACGCTTCTTCGGCCGTGAAGCTCAGGAAAGGCGCCATCCAGCGCAGCATCGCGTGCGTGATCTGGTGCAGCGCGGTCTGCGCACTGCGCCGGGCCAGCGAGCCGGGGGCGGTGGTGTAGAGCCGGTCTTTCAGCACGTCCAGGTAGAACGCGCCCAGGTCTTCGCTGCAGTAGATCTGCAGTTTGGCGACCACCGGGTGGAACTCGTAGACCTCGTAGTGCGCCAGGATGTCGGCCTGCAACTGCGCCGCGCGGCTGAGCGCGTAGCGGTCGATCTCCAGCATCTCACCGGGTGCAACGGCGTCGGTGGCGGGGTTGAAGTCGCTGATGTTGGCGAGCAGGAACTTGAGCGTGTTGCGAACGCGCCTGTAGGTGTCGACGACGCGGGCCAGGATCTTGTCGTCCCCGGCGATGTCGCCGGAGTAGTCGCTCGCGGCCACCCACAGACGGATGATCTCGGCGCCCAGCTTTTTCGACGTTTCCTGCGGATCAACGCCGTTGCCGGCGCTTTTGCTCATCTTGTGGCCCTTGCTGTCCACTGTGAAGCCGTGCGTGAGGATGCCGCGGTAGGGCGCGCGGCCATACATGGCGCAGGCCGTCAGCAGCGACGAATGGAACCAGCCGCGGTGCTGGTCGTGGCCTTCCAGGTACAGGTCGGCCTCGGGACCCGGCGCACCGGTGCGGCTGTCAATTTCGTCATGGGCGCTGCCGGGGTGCGAGCCCTTCAGCACCGTGGTGTGGGTGGTGCCGGAGTCAAACCACACTTCGAGGATGTCGCTGCTCTTGGTGTAGCTCTCCGCATCGCCGGCGCAGCCGATCTGGCCCAGGATTTCTGCCGGGCTGGCCTTGCTCCAGGCTTCGATGCCGCCTTTTTCGACCATGTTCGCAGCCAGGTCCAGGATGTCCATGGTGCGCGGGTGCAGCTCGCCGCTGTCCTTGTGCAGGAAGAACGGCAGGGGCACGCCCCAGCTGCGCTGGCGGCTGATGCACCAGTCCGGCCGGCCGGCGATCATGTCGCGCAGCCGCGCCTTGCCGTTTTCCGGGTAGAACGAGGTGTCTTCAATCGCGGCCAGCGCCAGCTGGCGCAGCGAGGCGGGCGCCTTGTCTTTGGTGAAAACGCCTTCGCCTTCGTCCATGCGGATGAACCACTGCGCCGCGGCACGGTAGATCACCGGCGTCTTGTGGCGCCAGCAGTGCGGGTAGCTGTGGGTGATTTCATGGGTGGCCATCAGCCGGCCGTGCTCGCGCAGCGTGTCGATGATGACCGGGCAGGCTTTCCAGATGTTCAGCCCGCCAAACAGCGCCAGATCGTCACTGTAGCGGCCGTTGCCCATTACCGGGTTCAGGATGTCTTCATAAGCGAGGCCGTGGGCCACGCAGCTGTTGAAGTCTTCCACGCCATAGGCGGGTGACGAATGCACGATGCCGGTGCCGTCTTCGGCGGTGGCGTAGTCGGCCAGGTACACCGGCGACAGGCGGCGGTAGCCCTCATGCACGTCATGCAGCGGGTGGCGAAAGTTCAGGCCGCCCAGTGCCTTGCCAACGCAGGTGGCCAGCACCTTGCCCTCCAGGCCATAACGCTCGAGGCACTTGTCAACCAGCACGGCCGCCAGCACCAAGAGGCCGCGCGGCGTGTCGACCAGCGCGTATTCCAGTTCCGGGTTCAGGTTCAGCGCCTGGTTGGCAGGAATGGTCCAGGCGGTGGTGGTCCAGATGACGGCGAAGGCGGGCTTGTCCAGCGCGGCCAGCCCGAAGGCGGCGGCCAGGCGGGCGGGCTCGTCACTTTCAAAGGCGACGTCCAGCGTCTGGCTCTTCTTGTCGGCGTATTCGATTTCGAACTCGGCCAGTGAAGAGCCGCAGTCAAAACACCAGTAAACGGGTTTCAGGCCCCGGTAGACAAAGCCGCGTTCCATCACGCGCTTGAAGGCGCGGATTTCATCGGCCTCGTTGCTGAAATCCATGGTGCGGTAGGGGCGGTCCCAGTCGCCCAGCACGCCCAGGCGCTTGAAGTCGGCCATCTGTATGCCGATCTGTTCGGTGGCAAACGCGCGGCTCTTGGCCTGCATCTCGTCGCGCGGCAGGTTGCGGCCGAATTTCTTCTCGATGGCGTTTTCGATGGGCAGTCCGTGGCAGTCCCAGCCGGGGATGTAGGCGGCGTCCATGCCCTTGAGCTGGCGCGCCTTGACAATCATGTCTTTCAGGATCTTGTTGACCGCGTGGCCCATGTGGATCTGGCCGTTGGCGTAGGGCGGGCCGTCGTGTAGCACGAACTTGGGCGCGCCCTTGCGCGCCGCGCGCAGGCGCTGGTACAGGCCCTTGTCTTCCCATTCCTTGACCCAGCCCGGTTCGCGTTTGGGCAGGTCGCCGCGCATCGGAAAAGGGGTGTCGGGCAGGTTCAGCGTGGCGCGGTAATCAACGGGGGTGTCAGACATGGCAGGCAACTCGGAAGGTTTTCAGCAAGCTCGGCGCTGGCGGGCGCATGGGCCGGAGACGGGGCAAAAAAGGGCGGTTCACCCCGAGCTTGTTCAGGGGCGGCCGGCACAAAGACGGGATCGCCTAAATTCGGTCGCGGGTGGTCTGGCGGTGGGTTTCGGCGTGCATCGACGCAAAAAACGAACG
>JACSRL010000465.1 GCA_014879765.1 Anaerolinea sp.
CGGCTTTGCCGTCCGAAGTCTGGGGCGGTCAATCTCGCTTTGCGGAGTTCGCATCCTCAGATGCGAACCCGGCATCTGAGGATGCCGGCTCCGCGATTTAGTACAACGAGAAAAATCCCTGACAACAAGAAAAGTGGGGGATGCCCACTTTTCGTGACGGAACTTCTTCGGCTGGCGTTATTCTACCACAGCTTGCAGTCAGATGCCAAATGACGCGAGAGTCGCTGCGCCGGCCGTGATCTCCTCGCCGCTGAAATACCAGTCCAGCTCACAGGTGCGCGCGGCCTGGGCGGGCAGGCTGGCCATGATGCGCCCAAAATCCAGCTCCCCCAGCCCCGGCAGCAGATGATCGCGCAGGCCGGCCGTGTCGTGCAGATGCACCCCCACGATCCTTGCCGCGCTGGCCGCCAGCCAGGCCTCATGCCGGTGAAAGCCCAGGTTGTGCAGCACCTGAACGTGGCCGCAGTCGTACCAGAAGCCGACGACGGCCGGGTCGTTCTCGTTCAGCAGCAGGATCAGCTCCTCCAGCGTGGGGATCTGCCAGTGTTGCACGCGCGATTCGATGCCCAGCCGCACGCCGCGCGGCCGGGCATAGGCGGCCAACTCCGCCAGGCTGCGCCGGGCGGCATCCAGCGCCGGCCCGGCCGCGCTGGCCCGGTCTGCCATGACCTCAGCCAGCGCCGCGGCGTAGATGGCCGTGCCGCGCTGGCCGCCCAGGAAACGCTGCGCCAGCGCCCACTCCAACTCGCGTCTGGCCCTCACCTCGCCCAGATGCAGGCAGACCGCATCGGCGCCCACGGCCGCGGCCAGGTCGATGCTGGCGTAGCCCTGCGCCACCGCCCAGCCGCGCTGCCGGTCATCGACCGCGCTGAGCAGCGCCTCGGCCGGCGCGCCGAAGGGGGAGGGGAGGGTCGGGGCGGGAAAATGCACCGAGCGGATGGGCAGCGCGGCCACATCCGCGCCGGCCAGCATGGCGGGCGTGACGATGTGGCTGATCTCGATGCCGCCGAAGCCCAGCGCCAGGGCGGCCGCGGCGAAGTCGGCCACCGCAGCGAAACGATGCTGCATCCACATGGTGGAAAGCGCGAACGGGTGCAGAGTGGGGCGAGCTTGGGTCATGGCTGGATGGGGGCGTAGTGCCGGCTGATGATGCGCTGGCCGCGCGGACTTGTCATAAAGTCAAACAGAGCGCCGACTTCGGGGGCCGGCGTCGTCGGGGTCAGGAAGTGGATGGGCAATTCGGCCGGGTAGTCTGGCCAGCCGGCCGCCACCCATTCCGGCCCGCGGCCGTCGATGGAGAGGGCGCGCACCTGGTCGTCCAGCCAGGCGGCCGGCAGCAGGGCCAGCGCCTGGGGATCCGCGGCCACACGCGCCCGTACCTGTCGATCGTCGGGCAGCACCAGGGCGGTGGGGGTCATCGGTCGGGCGTCCAGGAACGCGTCGACCGCGACCTGGCGCGGCCCGGCCCCCTCCTCGCGCGTCACCACCTGGATCGCGCCCTGGCCTGCGCCCAGCTCCTCCCAACTGCGCACCAGCCCGCGCAGGATCTCCTGCACCTGCGGGCTGGGCAGATCGTCCAGCGCGCGGCTGGGGTGGACGATGAGGGCCAGCGCGTCGTTGGCCACGTGGCTGGCTTGCAGCCCATCCTGCACAGGGGCGGCCCCGCTGATCAGCGCCGCGTCGGCCTGGCCGGTCAGCGTCGCCTGGGTCGCGGCCGCCTCATTGGCCAGCGGCAGCAGGTCGACGCTGATGTGCGGGAAAGCGGCGTGATAGCCGGCCGCCAGCTCTTCGGCCAGCGGCAGCGCGCTGCTGCTGGCGGCCAGGGTCAGCCGCTGTGGCTGTGGGGTGGCCACGGCCGTGCCGCAGGCCGCGCCAAGCAGCAGGATGAGCCCCAGGGCGGCCAGGGGGAATACGGACCGTTGAAGGCTGAGGGCGGGACGTTGGATGGCGTGCATGGGTGGCGCGCCGCGCATTGCCAGTTCGTGGGTCTGGCCGCGGCGGGAAGGGACGACGTGGGGGATCATCCTACGGGTGCGCGGCGAGCTGTTCGCGTCGGGCCTGGCGATTGCGGGCGCGCGCCTCCTGGTCGCTCAGTTGATAGCCGGCCAGAAAACGCTCCTTGAAGGCCAGGAATGTCTCCGCGGCGATGGCCGCGCGGATCTGCTCCATCAGACGCAGCATGAAGTGCAGGTTGTGCAGCGTGGCCAGATGCAGCCCCAGCGTCTCGCCAGCCTTGAACAGGTGACGCAGGTAGGCGCGGCTGAAATGCTGGCAGGTGTAGCAGGTGCAGCCCTCCTCCACCGGCAGCGGCGACTCGGCATGGTGCGCGTTGCGGATGTTCAGGCGGCCGGCGTGGGTCAGCAGCGCGCCGTTGCGCGCGATGCGGGTGGGCAGCACGCAGTCGAACAGGTCGATGCCCTGCGCCACGGCTTCCAGGATGTCCTCCGGCGCGCCGACGCCCATCAGGTAGCGCGGCTTATCGACCGGCAGCAGCGGGCAGGTGTGGGCCAGGGTCTCGACCATCTGCGCCTTGGTCTCGCCCACGGCCAGCCCCCCCACGGCATAGCCGGGGAAATCCAGGCCGGTGAGGTAGCGGGCCGATTCGCCGCGCAGGTCGGGGAAGATGCCCCCCTGCACGATGCCGAACAGCGCCTGGTCGGGCCGGCTGTGCGCGGCCTGGCAGCGCGCGGCCCAGGCATGGGTGCGCGCCAAGGCCCGCTCGTTGGCGGCCCGGTCCAGCGGATCGGGGCACTCGTCCAGGCACATGGCGATGTCAGCGCCCAGCTTCTGCTCGGTGTCCATCACCGATTCGGGGGTGAAGCGCTGCAAACTGCCGTCGATGTGGGAGCGGAAGGTGACGCCGTCCGCGTCCAGCTTGCGCATGTGGGCCAGGCTGAACACCTGGTAGCCGCCGGAATCGGTCAGGATCGGCCCATCCCAGCGCATGAAGCCGTGCAGCCCGCCCATGCGCTGCACCAGCTCGGCGCCGGGGCGCAGGAAGAGATGGTAGGTGTTGGCCAGGATCAGCCCCGCGCCCAGGCTGTGCAGATCGCGCGGGGTCATGGTCTTGACGGTGGCCTGGGTGCCGACGGGCGCGAACAGGGGGGTGGGCACGCTGCCGTGGGGCGTGTGCAGCGTGCCCAGCCGCGCGCCGCTGGCCAGGTCGGTGGTGTGCAGGTCAAAGCGAATGGTCATGGGGCGATTATAGCCGCGGCCGCGCTGCTTGGGAAAATCGCGCACCAGACTTCGGAAGTCGCCGTTGGCGGGTGGGCGGTGGCTGGCGACGCTGGCGCGGCTTGGGCGCGAATCGGCGACTTCCGAAGTCTTTGCGCGTGCTGCGTGTGAACCCAAAGCGGAATGCCCGGCGTGTAAGGGGCTGTGTCTGTGGCCACACGCGCGCGTCCAGCCTTGCCCCGATTGCAGCCCATCCACGCGGCTGTGCTATAATCCGCCGCGTGTGAGCCATAATCAGACAGTTCGAAACTATTTCACACCGAGGAGGCATGACAATGCAAGTAGTTCTACGTTCCCTGGCGGTCCTGGTGATCGCCCTTGCCCTGACGCCCATGGCGCTGGCCGCGCCGCAGGCCGCTCAGCCGGAGGCGGTCAACACCGGCGACGAGCTGGTGATCATCACCAGCGACGGACGGCTGGAGGCGCGCGATCCCTATGTTCCGACCGGCTTCCAGCCGGTGGTCTGGTCGTCGCCGACGGCTGGCTTCACCGACGTGGCCACCGGCGACTTCAACGGCGATGGCACCGATGAGGTGGTGGGCCTGCGAGGCGGCGAGGCTGTGGTCTATGACCCTGTGCGCGGGGCCGGCGAGCCGGATGTGTCCCGTACCTTCAATGCCACGGCCGGCCAGTTCTGGCGCAATGTGACCACCGGCGACCTGGACGGCGACGGCCGGGATGAGCTGGTGCTGGCCGAGTCTTCCGGCTCTGGCACCCAGATGTTCGCCTTCAAGTTCGTGGGCAACACCTGGAACCAGACCTTCAGCGCCTTCTACGGCGCGCCCTTTGTGGGTCTGACCACCGGCAACGTGATCGGCAGCTCGGCCGGCATGCGCCAGCAGGTGGTGGCCATCCGCAACGCGGGCAGCAACTGCCAGATCATCATCTTCAACCCGGCCAACAACTGGCAGACGCTCAACGAGTTCACGCGCAATTTCCCCTGGACCTACGTGACGGTGGGGGATGTGACGCTGGACGGCGCGGGCAAGGAGGAGATCGTCGTCACCCGCACCGGCGTGGGCGCGACGCTGCCTTCCATGTTCGTCTTCCGGTGGGAGCAGCAGTTCCCCGAGCTGCAAGACCAGGAGCGCGAGGTCTTCAACCCGGAGTTTCGCTGGGTGGCGCTGGCTGACGTCAATGCCAGCGGCGACAAAGAGGTGTTCCTGCTGCGCAACAACATGGATGCCAGCCAGGTTGCGTTGACCAGCCGCAACTACGGCAACGACCAGGGCACGCCGGTCTTCAACGAGCTGGTCGGCCAGACCCAGTGGAACTTCATCCAGGCCGGCGACATCGACGCCGATGGCCGCGATGAAGTGATCGTCATGTCGCCCAACCAGTATCTGATCTACACGCAGCCGGACGTCAGCACGGCATCGACGGCCTATGCGGGATCGTTCTGGCGAGGCGGCAACTTCGCGGTGGGCGATCTGGACGGCCAGGGCCAGGTGGCTGGCCCCACGTTGTCCGTGTCGCCGCTGAGCGTGGACCTGAACCTTCAGGCGGGCCAGAATTTCTCGCAGCCCATCGCCATCACCAACACGGGTTCAGGCACGCTGAACTGGAGCGCCACGGTGGTGGACGGCTCGGCTTGGCTCTCGCTCTCCCCCTCCAACGGCACGGCGCCGACCACGGCGCAGTTGATGGTGAGCACCGGCGGCGTCGCGCCTGGCTCCTACGTGGGCCGGGTGCGCATCGATGCGCCAGGGGCCAACAGCACGCCGCAGACCATCACCGTCAACCTGGTGGTGACCGCGCCGCAGTTCGCGGTGCAGCCCAGCCAGGTCTCCTGGATCTACACCCCGCCCACCAATCCTGGGGTGCGCACGGTGACGGTCAGCGGCCAGAACGTGCCCTGGCACGCGGGCCTGGTGGACACCTCGCTGGCCAACCGCGTCGAGCAGGCCGTGGCGGCCGGCCAGTCGGTCACGCTGCAAGATGGCCAACTGGTGATCGGCGACGGCCGCGATGCCGACGGCGTGCCCCCCGCGGTCACCTGGATCAGCATCAATCCCCTTTCCGGCGTGGCCACCCCTGGCGGCATCCTGGTTGACCTGAGCCTGGTGCTGGATCAGGTGCCCAGCGGCTTCCGCACGGCGGCCGTGGTCTTCGTGGCTGACACCACCGCCTCGCCGCCGGCGCTGGTGGTGCGCGCCAGCACCCTGCGCACCCAGCCCAACGCGTCGGATCTTTACTTCCTGCCGTTGATCTTGCGCTAACCTGATCGCAACAAAAAGCCGGACTTCTTCCGAGAAGTCCGGCTTTTTTTGTTGTTCAGCGCAGACTTCGGAAGTCGCCGCCATACGGTTGAACTGCTGCCTGAACGCGCCAGACAGCGTTTCGCCAGACAGGCGGTGACATCCGAAGTCTGGCTAGTTTCGCGCGCGAAAGCGGCTGTTGTCCAGCAGATTCTCCGCCATTTCGGCGTGCAGTTGGGGGATGACCACCGCGTTGAGCAGGTGGCCGCCCTCGGCGATGGCCTCGCAGGCGATGGCCATGGCCGCCTCTACATCGGTGACCGCGCCGCTGAAGAAGGCCAGCCCCTTGCCGCCCAGCCCGTCGGCCAGGCGCAGCTCCAGCAGCGTCACCTGTGCGCCCTTCAACCCGGCGTCGGCCGCCTGGATGGCCGCGGCCACGCTGGCCGTTTCGACGATGCCTAGCGCCTCGATGGGGCCGGGCCGCCGGCCGGCGGCGATGCCGGCCGGCAGGTCAGGATGCACGCCGGGCAGAAAGACGTGATCCAGGATGGCTCCGCTGCCGGCGGCCAGCCCGGCCGCCAGCGCCTCCTGCACCGGCGCCACCTCGCCGCTGACCAGCACCAGATAGCGGCCAGGATGCACCGTGCCCGCCACGATGCGCGCCACTGGGGCTTTCTTAACCATCGCGTCGCCGGCCATGATGCCAGCCGCGATGCTGTCGAATTCAACAAGGGCCAGTGCAGGATCCATGGCTTGGCTCAGACGATGCGAAAATGATCCACCAGCGTGCAGCGCCGGATGCGGCTGAAGGTCAGCGCGGAAGTCAGGCCCTCGCCGGTGGGGCTGGCGATGCTGAAGCTGGTGAAGCCCTCGCCGTGGTAGCCCAGACCGGCCAGGTTGGGGCCGTTCTTGACGAAGATGGAGGTGTCGATCTCCCGCGCCATGCGGCTGAGCTTGTCGATGTCACGGCTCCACATGCTGGCGGTGTGGCCAAAGCCGTGCTCCGCCTCCACGGCCAGGTCGATGGCCTCGTCGCAGGAGCGTACCCGCACCAGCGGCATCACCGGCATGAGCTGCTCGGTCCAGACCAGAGGATGCTCCAAGGGCACCTCCACCAGGACCAGCCGCACCTCCCGGCCGGCCGGAATGCCGATCTCGGCCAGGATGTCGCCGGCATATTTGCCGACCCACTGCTTGTTGGTGACGCCTGGCTTGCGCGGCGCACCCATCTCTTTGAAGATGACCTTCTCCAGGCTGCGCAGCTTGTGCGCCGGCGCCTCCACCGCGCCGTGTGCGACCATGGCGGCCTTGAGCTGGTCGGCCACGCGGTCCACCACGAAGATCTCTTTCTCGTCCACGCAGATGATGTTGTTGTCGAAGCCGCCGCCGAAGACGATGTCGCGGCCGGCCTTGTCGATGTCGGCGGTCTCGTCCACCACCACCGGCGGGTTGCCCGGCCCGGCGCAGATGGCCCGCTTGCCGCTGCTCATGGCCTCCTTGACCACGCCCGGCCCGCCGGTCACCAACAGCACCCGCACCCCCGGATGGCGCATCAAGGCCTGCGCGCTTTCGATGGTCGGCTCGACCAGGGCGGTCAGCAGGTTGGCCGGCCCGCCCGCGCCGACGATGGCCCGGTTGATGAGCTGGATCTGGTAGGAGCAGACGTGCCTGGCGCTGGGATGGACGTTGAAAACCACCGCGTTGCCGGCTGAGAGGATGCTGATGGCGTTGTTGATGATGGTGGAGGTGGGGTTGGTGACCGGCGTGATGGCGCCGACCACGCCGTAGGGCGCGCGCTCCACCAGGCTCAGCCCGCCGTCGCCGCTCCAGGCCAGCGGCTGCAAGATCTCGGGGCCGGGGGTTTTTTCGATCACCAGCAGGTTCTTCTGCACCTTGTCCTCGAACCGCCCCAGCCCGGTCTCCTCATGGGCCATGCGCGCCAGCAGCTCGGCGTTGGCCCGCATGGCGGCGCGCACCGCGGCGATGATCTCATGGCGTCTGGCCAGGGTCATCCCGTTCAGGGCGCGAAAGGCCGCGCGCGCCGCGGCTACGGCATCGTCCATGGTCGCGAAGATGCCATCCTGGCCCGCGACGTTGGGGCCGGGCGCGGCCCGGCCGGCGCGGCCGACGTGCGCCAGATGCGGCGCGGGGCCGGCCGGCGCGCTGCTGTCCAGTTCACGCTGCACGCGCTGGACGATGGATTGGATGTGGGCGGTGTCGAGGGGAGGAGTCATGGTCAATGGTCAATGGCTAATTGTCAATTGTCAATTGTCAATTGTCAATTGTCAATTGTCAATTGGCGCAGGTGTAGATGGCGAGATTGGGGCCGGGGGTGCTGTGCAGGGTGCAGGTGGCCTCGACGATGCTGCGCAGGCGGGTGTGCCAGGGGAACGGCTCGTTGTCGTCTACCACGACCACGGGCACGGCGTGCTGTTCGATCAACCTGGCCAGCTCGGCCTCGCGCTCGGCGGTGTGATTGACCGGGTAGAGGTAGATCCAGCGGGTGGCCGGCGGCCGCTGGCTGAGAAAATAGATCTGCGGCGCGGCGCTGATGGCCAGAATCGGCTGGCCCGGCTGGCTGAGGGTCTGCACGGCCGCGGCCACGGCCTGTTGGCGCTCCACCAGGCGCTGGGTGTAGGCCAGATAGCGCGGCCAGGCGGGCAGGTCGATCAGGGCCAGGGTCAGCAGGCCGGCCAGCGCCAGCGCCCGCCAGGGCCAGGGCCGCCCGGCCAGCCGCTGCCAGAGCGCTGCCAGACCCGCGGCGGCCAGCATGGCGGCCGGCGGCAGCGCTTGCAGCAGATAGTGGCCGTAAAAGCGGTGCAGCAAGGGCAGCAGCCCGGCCAGCAGCGCCAGCCAGAGCAGGGTGGCCCGATGGCCGGCCGCGCTGCGCTGCAGGCGGGGCGGGCAGAAAAACAGCGCCGGCAGCAGGCCCAGCCAGAGCAGCGGAAAGGCGCGTAGGTTGACCAGGTTGCCTTGCAGCAGCGCCGGGTAGGACGCCCGTGGGTAGCTGCTCAGGTTGACCCACACCGCGTCGCGCCACAGATCAGGCAGCGCGCCCTGCACAGCGAAGAAAGCTGCCGTCAGCAGCAGCGGCGCGGCGCAGCCGGCGGCCAGCGCCAGCCAGCGCCGGCCCACCTGCCGCCAGTCGCCCTGGATCGACGCGGCCCACAGCGCCAGGACAGGCAGCGCCAGCAGGCCGGTCTGCTTGAACAGCGTTGCCAGAGCTACCAACCCGCCGGCCAGCAGCCAATCGCCCGTGGTGGGCGGCTGATGGGAGCGACGCAACAACACCGCCAGCGCCGCGGCTGTGAAGAGCGCCGCCCAGGCCTCGGTGGTCAGGTGGCCGCCCTGGTAAGCTGCGCCGCCGTAGAGGGCCAGCAGCAGCGCCAGCGCGCCGGCCAGCCGGCCCCACAGCCGTCCTGCCAGCCAGCCGCTCAGCCCGGCCATGGCCAGCACAGCCAGCATCTGCGCCAGTTGCACGGCCCACAGCGCGCGCCCGGACAGCGCCAGCGCCGCGGCAAAAGTGGTGTAGATGCCGGGCGTCTTGTGGTCGAAGAGATCGCGGTAGGGCAGCTTGCCGGCCAGGATGGCATCGGCCACGGTCAGATAGGCCCCGGCGTCGTTGCTGACCGGCGTCATGAAAGTCGTGGCAGCCAGCAAGCTCAACGTCGCCGCCAGCGCCAGTCCCAACGACGCCCAAAGTATGCTGCGATAAGCCACGCCAGTCATCCTGATGGTTCGCCAGTCGAGCAGCCGCCGCTGCGCCGCCGGTCGAGCAGCCATCTGCACCGCCGTCGGTCGAGTAGCCGCTGCGGCGTATCGAGACCCATCTGCGCCGCCGGTCGAGTAGCCGCTGCGGCGTATCGAGACCCATCTGCACCGCCGGTCGAGTAGCCGTCTGCGGCGTATCGAGACCCTCCGGAGGGTTTCGATACGCTGGCGTTGTGCGCCCTCATGCCAGTCGTGC
>JACSRL010000567.1 GCA_014879765.1 Anaerolinea sp.
ACTGTTCAGGTGCCGGGCACTTGCGCTTGACTTCGTAGCGTGAATTGGCTTCACGTGTCGCATTGCAAGGGTAGATGCTACGCAAAGTGCCCGGCACCTGAACAGTTACCACACCCAACCGTGATTCGGAGAAGTGTGCGCTGGCGCGATTCTGGTCACGCATCACGGTTCACGCAGCACGGTTCACGCATCACAGCCCGTATAGCTCGCCATACTTGGCCTGCAAATAGCCGATGTAGGGAGCGATGCTCAGCGGCGCGCCGGTGATCTGCTGCACCAGCTCGGCCGCGGTGAATTTGCTGCCGTGCCGGTGGATATGGGCGCGCAGCCAGCCCAGCAGGGTGTCAAAGCGGCCTTGGGCGATCTGGCCGGCGATCTCCGGGTGGGCGGCGTTGGCCGCCTGCCAGAAGGCCGCGCTCATGATGTTGCCCAGGGTGTAGCCCTGGAAGCCGCCGCCGATCTGGCTGTAATACCAGTGCATGTCCTGCAAGACGCCCTGCCGGTCGTCGGGCACGGTCACGCCCAGCGCGGCGCGATAGGCCGCGCGCCAGGCCTCGGGCAGATCCTGCACCGCCAGGCTGCCCTCCAGCAGCGCCAGCTCCAGCTCGAAGCGGATGATGACGTGCAGGTTGTAGGTCACCTCGTCGGCCTCGACGCGGGTCAGGCCAGGCTGCACCTTGTTGATGGCCCGGTAGAAGCTGTCCAGGGAGATGTCGCCCAACTGGTCGGGGAAAACCGCCTGAAGCTGCGGGTAGGTGTGGCTCCAGAAGGGCCGGCTGCGCCCCACCAGGTTCTCCCACAGCCGCGACTGGCTCTCGTGGACGCCGGCTGAGGTTCCGCCGCCCAGCGGCGTCCCATCCAGGGCCGGATCGATGCCCTGCTCGTACATGGCATGGCCCGACTCGTGCATGGTGGAGAAAAGCCCATCGCCCAGGTCATTCTCATGGAAGCGGGTGGTGATGCGCACATCGCCCGGCCCGAACTTGATCATGAAGGGGTGATGGGTCTTGTCCTGCCGGCCGCGCTGGAAGTCATAGCCGAAGCGCTCCACCACCCGCACGCCGAAGTCCCACTGCTGCTGCTCCGGGTAATGGCGGTGGAGAAAGGAATCGTCGGGCGCGGGCTGGCGCTGGATCGCCTCCACCAGCGGCGTCAACTGCTCGCGCAGCGCGGCAAAGAGCGGCCGCAGCGTGGCCACGGTCATGCCGTAGTCAGCCTCCTCGATCAGCGCGTCGGCCACGTGGCCGTCGGCCGGCCAACCATAGTAGCCGGCCGCGCGCCGGCTCAGCTCCAGCGTCTTCTCCAGCAGCGGCTGCATGGCGGCGAAGTCGTTGGCCGGCCGCGCCGTGGTCCAGGCCTGGTAGGAGCGGGCCGCGTGCTGCGACGCCTCAGCCACGAAGGCCGCGGGCAGCCGGGTCGCCCGCTGGTATTGGCGTCGGGTGACCCGCACCAGGCTTGCCTCGTCACTTTCGTAGGGCAGGCTTGCCTCGTAGGGCTGCAGCTCATCCAGCAGCCGGCCCACGGCCGGGTCGGTGAACCGCTCCTGGGCCAATTGACTCAGCGCGGCCAGTTGACGGCCGCGCGCCTCGGCGCCGCCCGGTGGCATGTAGGTCGCCTGGTCCCAGTACAACAGCGCCGCGGCGCCGTGCAGGTCGTTGACCTCCCACAGCCGCGTCTTTAATTCGTTGAGTTTTTCTTGCACCTCACAGCTCCTTTTGTCAGTCCGTCACCTGGCATGCACCGCACGCCGCGTCTGTCGCACCACGCGCACCCAGTTGCGCATGTGGGTCCAGGGGTCGATGTGGCTGCCCTGGTCGCCATAGATGGTGCGAATGGGGGTCCACTCCAGCCTGTAGCCGCGCTGCACGCAGGTGACGATCATCTCGACCTCGAACTCGAAGCCCTGTTCCTGGCTGTCCAGCACCGCCTCGGCCATGCGCCGGCTGAGCAGGCGATAGCCCGATTGATTGTCCTCGACCCGCCGGCCCAGCGCCCAGGAGAAACTCCAGCGGCCCAGGGTGTTGGCCGCGCGGCGGGTCAGCGGCATCTGGCTGAAGTCGCGACAGCCGATCAGCAGGTCAGGGTGGTCAGCCGCATAGCGGGCCAGAAAGGCCGGGATCTCGGCCGGATCATGCTGGCCGTCGGCGTCCAGGGTCAGCGTGGCGTCATAGCTGCGCTCCAGCCCCCAGCGCAGGCCGGCGCGCAGCGCCGCGCCCTTGCCCTGGTTGGGACGCTGCCGCAGCACTGTGGCGCCGGCCGCCTCGGCCACGCCGGCGGTGTCGTCCCGGGAGCCGTCGTCCACCACCAGCACGGGCAGGTGCAGACGGGCGGTCTGGATCACCGGGCTGATGCGCGTTGCCTCGTTGTAGGCCGGGATCAGGGCGAATAGGTTGGCGGTTGCCATGTTCAGCGGCGCGCCTTGCCGGCCGGCGGCGTCTTGGCCAGGCCATAGACGTGTGAGAGGGGCAGGGCGAAGAGCAGCCCGCTGTGCGGCTGGCTGAAGTCGCCGGCCACCTGCTGCGCCGCGGCGGCCAGCGCCTCCACCTGCATCTCGTCCTCGACCACCGAGAATAAAGTGCGGTGATGCTCCTCCCGGCCGCGCAGAAGATTGCGCAGGCTGGGCATCAGCGGCATCTCCTCCTTCAGCGCCGCGTTCCGCACCCGCCCGATGCCGCTGCTCTCCAGAATGGTGACGCCGCGGACGCCGGCCTGCTCCCAGGCTGCCAGCAGCGCATCGCTCTTGTCAGGATCGTCCAACACCACAACGACGAGATAGCTCATAGTCACTCCTCAACCGCCGCCGCGGGCGGGCTTTGCGCCGGCGCAGTGGGCCGGGCGAACATCATGCGCAGCGCAGGCGGGGTCAGCAGCGTGGTCACGATCACCACACCGACGACGCCGGCGAACAGTTGGCCGCTCAGCAGGCCCTGGCTGACCCCCAGCGTCGCCACGATCAGACCGACCTCGCCGCGCGACATCATGCCCACGCCCAGTTGCAGGGATTCCCGGTTGGTGAAGCTGGCCAGCCGCGCGCCCAGGCCGGCGCCGGCGATCTTGCTGACGATGGCCACCGCGATCATGGCCACGCTCAGCCACAGCGCCTCGCCGATCAACATGCGGGCATTGGCCACCAGTCCCACGCTGACGAAGAAGATCGGGACGAACAGCCCATAGGCGATCACCGCGATGTTGGCCTGGATGCGCTCGCGCAGCGGGCTGCGCGAGAGGAAAAGGCCGGCCATGAACGCGCCGGTGATGGCGGCCATGCTGCCCAGCGCCTCGGCCGCCCAGGCAAAGAGCAACAACGTCACCAGCACAAAAGCGGTCAAGCCCTGGCTGACGGGCAGCTTGTCGACCCGCCGGGCCAGCCGCGGCAGGGCCAACACCCCCAGGGCGCTGGCCACCACCAGGTAGAGCGTCATGCTCAGCAGCACCAGGCCGACGCTGGCCAGCCCGCCTTCGCCGGTGGTCATGGCCAGGATGATGGACAGGCCCAGGATCACCAGCACATCGTCGAAGACGGCCGCGCCCAGCAGGCCGATGCCGACGCGGCTGCGCAGCACCCCTAGCTCCATCAGCGTCTGCGCCGAGATGCTGACGCTGGTGGCGGCCAGCACCAGGCCCACAAAGAGCGAGGGCATGGGTTCCATGCCGAAGAGATGGCCGAGGCCAAAGCCCATGGCCACCGGCAAGATCACCCCCAGCGTGCCGGCCAGCGCGGACACTTTGCCCGCCTTGACCAGGTCCTGGATATGCAGCTCCAGGCCGGCCAGGAACATCAGCAGCAGCACGCCCATCTCGGCCAGCAGCGCGATGGTCTCGTCCAGGTGTTGGCTGGTGAAGGGGGTGTGATGCAGCAGGTCCAACAGCGACGGGCCGAGGATCAGCCCGGCGATCAGCTCGCCCAGCACCGATGGCTGGCCCAGCCGCAGACTGATGTAGCCGCCCAGCTTGGCCGCTGAGATCAAAATCACCAGGGCCAGCGCCAGTTGCAGAAATTCAGTCATGGTCGTCATCTCCGACCGGCTGCGTCAACCGGGCGCGCGCCGCCTGGCGCAGCTCGTCGATGGGGTGCAGCGAACCATCCCCGGCCGCGAAGTGCCAGTGTTCCCAGCCGTTGCAGGGGCTGCCCGCCATCAGATGCTTGCCGGCCTGATGAATCGAGCCTTCGAAGCCATCGTCTGTCAGGCGCAGGCTGCCATCGGCCTTGATTCGAGCGGTCTGCTGGCGGTTCATGCGAAAATAAAGGGTCTGGCCAGGCGCCAGCAGGCCCTGCTCCAGCAGGCTGCCAAAGGGAATGCGCGGCTGGAGCCGTTTCTGGTCGCGCACGTCGAAGGTGGCGGCCTCCAGGGGCGCGGGGAGGATGGCGTCGATGCGCTGCTGCGCCGCCTGGATGTAGGCCGGCTCGCGCTCGATGCCGATCCAGCGGCGGTGCAGCTTTTTGGCCACCGCGCCCGTGGTGCCGCTGCCGAAGAAGGGGTCCAGCACCACATCGCCCGGCTGGCTGCTGGCCAGGATCACCCGATAGAGCAGCGCCTCCGGCTTTTGGGTCGAGTGCGCCTTGTCGCCCTGCGCGGTGCGAAGGCGCTCGCGGCCGGAGCAGATGGGCAGATGCCAGTCGCTGCGCATCTGCAGGTCGTCGTTGAGCCCCTTCATGGCGTGGTGGTTGAAGGTGTAGCGTGCGCCCTGCGTCTTGGTTGCCCAGAGCAGCGTCTCATGGGCGTTGGTGAAGCGCACGCCGCGAAAATTGGGCATGGGATTGGTCTTGATCCAGGCGATGTCGTTCAGAATCCAGAAGCCCAGGTCCTGCATGAGCGCGCCGACGCGGTAGATGTTGTGGTAGGCGCCGATCACCCACAGCGTGCCGCTCGCCTTGAGCACACGGCGGCAGGCGCCCAGCCAGGCGCGGCTGAAGGCATCGTAGGCGGCGAAGTCGTCGAAGCGATCCCAGGCGTCATCCACCGCATCGACCCGCGTCATGTTGGGCCGCCACAGCGCCTGGCGCAGTTGCAGGTTGTAGGGCGGGTCGGCGAAGATCAGATCGACGGAGCGCTCCGGCAGCCGCGCCAGCACGTCGATGCAGTCGCCCTGGATGATCTGGTCGAAGGGGAGATCCATGAGGAGAATTCTACCACAGGTTGCCCAAAGCGGTTGTAATCAAACACCGACAGGCTCATGGCTGCAGCAGCCGTGGATTGGCTTCACGTTTCGCATTGCAAGCGTAGATGCTACGTGAAGTGCCCGGCGCCTACGGCTGAATAGTTACCCCCCAGCTTCATCTTCGACGGCATACAGCGCGTTTTTGCTCAGCACGTACAGCCGCCCATCCACCAGCGCGCCGCCCAGCAGCCCGCCGCCTGGCTCGATATCCAGCGTCCAGGTCTTTGCCGGCCGGTCGACCAGATAGCTGGTGCATTGCAGCACGCCGCCCCGCTCAGAGCGGCCATTGCTGCCGCAGGCGTAGGCGACCCCCGTTTTGCTCATGGCGATCAGCGCGCCGCTGCCGCCCGCCCAGGGATAATCCACCACGTTCAGCGTGCTGCCGTCCGCCTCGCTCCAGAGCAGCTTGGCCTGATCGAAGGGACCCTGATAGAACACCCAGAAGCGACCGCTGGGCGCGACGCCGGCCGCTTTCTGCAGGCGCTGGCCCAGCGACAAGTTGAGCAGATCGATCTCTCCCTGCGGCTGGAGCTGCACCTGATCGCCGACGATGGTGGCCAGGGCGAAGCCCTCCTGGCCGGCCAGGTAGAGCCGGCCATCGGCGCCCACCAGGTAGCGGTCCAGGATCGCATCGCTGGCTTTGACCGCGGTGCGTCCCGTGGCGGCATCCACCGCAATATCCTCGAAGAACAGGTGCTGGCCGTCCGGGGAGAGCTTCGGCTGGGGGTTGACGTAGCTGTAGGTGGGCAGGCTCACCCGCCACACCAGGTCGCCGGTCGGCCCGACGGCCACCAGGCTGCGTTCGGTGGCGAAATAGGCGACGCCGTGGGCATCCACCACCGGGCTGGACAGCGGCAGCGCGCCCGGATCGGCCTGGATCGCCCCGATCAGATCAGCCTCCGGCCCCAGGACGTACAGGACGCCCTCGCTGTCCAGCAGGTAGATGTGGCCCTCGGCGCTCAACGCCGGCGCGCCGTAAGGCTTTCCTGGCAGCCGCGCCACCCACGCGATGCCGCCATCGGGGTGGACCGCGACCAGCCGGCCGTCGGCGGCCGTGAGGTAGATCGTGCCATTGGCCGCCACCGCCGGGCCGCCGACCCAGCCGCTGTCATCCTTCAGCGTCCAGGCGATCTGGGGCGCGGCCGGCCCCAGCGCGTCGGTCCAGTAGGTGCCTTGGGCATCATGGCTGCCGGCCGCCCACAGGTGACCGCCCGGCGTCTCGATGGCCGAGGGGACCGAGGGGATGGCGGAAGCGTTGAGCAGGGCCACCGTGCTGACCCCGATCAGCAGCAGCAGCGCGCCGACGCCCAGCGCCGTGGTCAGGCCGCCGCGACCCATGGCCAGCCGTTCCAGCGCCATCTGGCTGAACGCGTGGCTGCCGCGTTCCAGCCTCGCGCTCAGCCGGCCCTTGCGACGCCGCACGCGCGCGGGGTCAGCCTGGCGGCGCAGCCCTTCGCCCAACAAATTGAAGGTCAGAATCAACAGGAAGATCGTTGCGCCGGTCACCAGCAACAGCCAGGGGTGCTGCTGGACAATCACCGCGCCGCTGGCCAGCATTTGCCCCAGCTCTGGCTGGCCGGCCGTGCGCACCGCTGTCCAGTCGCCCAGCGGGATCCAGATGGCATTGACGAAGTAGCCCAGGAAGCCCAGCCCGGCCGTCACCAGCAGCGCGGTGCTGATCTCCAGCGGCAGCAAGAGCCAGACCATGGGCAAGACGTGGGGCAGCACGTGCCGGCCCACCGCGTTCAGGTCGGGCGCGCCCAGCGCGCGGGCCGCCTCGACGTAGGGCCGCGTTTTGACCAGGCTGGTCTGGTCGTGGATCACCCGCGCGGCCTCGGCCCAGCCGGTGAAGCACAGCCCCAGGATGAAGGCCCAGACGCCCCAGCGCGGCCCGAAGGCGGCTACCAGGCAGAGCGCCACCAGCAGCACCGGGATGGCCACGGCCAGGGTCGTCGCCCCTTCCAGCAGCCGGGCGATCCAGCCCGTTCCCCAGCCTGAGGCGACGCCGATGATCAGACCCAGCAGCAGGCGCAGCGCGGCGGCCACCAGCACCAGCACCAGGGTAGGTCGCAGCGCCCACAGGATCTGGCTCAGCGTGTCCCGCCCCAGGGGATCGGCGCCCAGGGGGAAGCCCGGCATCTGCCCCGGCCGGAAGGGGGGCTTGACGAAGGCCTGGGTGGCGGGATCCTGGACGATGTAGACCGGCTTGACGGGATCGCGCGGCGCGATGGCCGGGCCGGCCCAGGCCAGCAGCAGGATCAGCGCCAGCAGGGCCAGCCCGATCCACAGCGGCCAGTTGACCGGCGCCTTCCAGGCGCGGCCGGCGCAGGGAGCAGTGGAGCGCTTACGCATGGTCGCTCGCCTCCAGGTTGGCGCGCAGCCGGGGATCGACGGCGTACACAGCCAGCGAGCTGATCAAATCAGCCAGCAGGAAGAGCAGACCGAACAGCGTCAGTATTCCCGCTACCAGCTCCGGGTGCAAAAAGTTGCGCGTGGCGCCTGCCAGCAGCCCTACCGAAGCCACGCTGGGGGGCAGCAGCGCGCTGGCCAGCAGCTTGCCCAGGCCGGGCCAGCCGAACAGCCACTCCACCAGAATCAGCTCGCCGGCCATCAGGCGCAACGAGGCCGCCACCACCAGGATCACCGCGGGCAGCACGTTGCGCAGGGCGTGTTTGCGGCGGATGGTGCGCAGCGGGATGCCCAGGCTGCGCGCGGTGATCACATGTTGCGTGCGCAGCTCGTCCACCAGCACGCTGGCCGTGGTTTGGGCGATCTGCATGGTCGGACGCAGGGCCAGGGCCAGCACGGGCAGCACCAGGTGCAGATCCAGGCCGTAGCCGGTCAACGGCAGCAGCGGCTTCGCATCTGGCCCGCCGCGCAGATACAGCGCCAACACCAGTGCAATGCCCAGCGCGCCGACGAAGAAGCTGGGCGCGGCCAGACCCAGCGAGGCCAGCGGCGGCAGCCATGGCTTGAGGCCAGGGGGATTGGCGCGCACAGCCGTCAGGCCCAGCAGCAGCCCGATGGCCAGGCTGAGCAAAAAGGCCAGGGTCAACAGCACCAGGCTGGCGCCGGCCGCGTCGAACACCGCCGCGCGCACGGTCTGCGCCACGCCGCCAACCAGGGGCATCTCTCCCCAGTCGCCCGTCAGGACATTCCCCAGGTAGACGCGATAGAGCGGCAAGATCGGCGCTGAGAGATCCAGATCGCTGCCGAAGGGGTTTTGGGTCTGCTGCACGCGCTGGGCCAGCAAGGCGTAGCTGAACGCGACGAAGTTGATCGCCAGCAGGGCAATCGGCAAAATCAACAGGCGACGCAGAATGAAACGGGTCATGGATCAGTTTTTGCAGCCGCTAAACCACGCCGAGACTTCGGAAGTCTGGAACATCAACTCATTTTGAATGCGCCCAAATCAGTCGCTGCCGGCCTGTTGGGTTGCCCGCATCAGCGCCAGACGATCGAGCACCGCGTGCGTGCCGATCAGGGCGACCAGCATGGGGCCAAAGAGCAGGTTGACGAGGACCAGAATCACCCCCAGCCAGAGAAGGAGCGCGGTGACGGCGGTCAAAACGAAGGTGAAGAGGGGATGCTGCAGCAGCAGAACCGCGCCGTTGCGCAGGGCAAGGCGCAGGCTCAGCTCTTTCTGCTGAAAGAGCAGGGCCAGCGCGTACCAATTGACCACCAGCCAGAGGGCCAGCGTGACGATGAAGAACCATTGCGCCGGCGCGGCGACGGTGGGGGAGAAGATGCGCGGCATGGCCAGGATGTCGATCAGCAGGATGGCAACCACCGGGGTGACGATGGCGGCCCAGCGCCAGCCCAGGCCGAAGCGCGCCCGCACGGCGCGCAGATAGTCGCGCCACTCCAGCAGCGGCTCGCGCCGCGCCAGGCGCTCGGCCATCTCGAAGAGCGCCACGGTGGCCGGCGGGCCGGGGATGATCAACACGACCAGCGCCAGCCAGGTCAGGCTGCAAGCCATCACCAGAACCAGGTGCTCCCAGAGATCGACGATGGAGGCGCGGAGGACTTGTAAGGCGTTTTTCATAGGGTTTGATCCAGAGCCGCCAGCAGCGCGGCCAGGCTGACGCCGGCCAGACTGGCGGCTGAGAAGACGGGTTCTTCTCGTTGCGGTGTAACTGCTCAGCCACAGGCGCCAGGCACTTGAATCTGCGTTTGCAGCAACGTCGTCGGAGGTAATTCT
>JACSRL010000290.1 GCA_014879765.1 Anaerolinea sp.
CTCCGCGGGGCCGCATCTGAGGATGCTCACTCCGCGGGGCTAAATGTCAACTTCCCCTCACTCCACCGCGATCATCACGTTGGAGGCCTTGACCACGGCGAAGGCCGGCTTGCCGGCGGCCAGGCCGAGGCTTTCGGCTGAGCTTTTGGTGATCACCGAGACGATCTCGACGCCGCCGGGCAGCTCGATGACGATCTCACTGTTGACCGCGCCGTGATTGACGCTCTTGACGACGCCCTGCAACACGTTGCGTGCACTGATTTTCATGGGAGTTCTCCTTGTGGTTGGATCGTGATAGACGCCAGGCTACTCGCGCTGGCCGTCACGTCCAGCATATCCCCGCCGCGCCTGGCTCGCTGTTGGCTGCCCTACCCTTTGCCGAAATATGCCCAACGGGGTTACAATCCACAGAACGTCCAGCCGCAGTCGCTGTCCGGAGGCAAGCCCCATGACCGAAAAGCTGATCCAGTTTCCTCAACACGGCCTTTCCCGCTCCGCCATCCTGGCCCAGATGGACGCCGCCCGCACCCACGATGTACAATGGCGGCAGGGCCAGGTGTTCAGCCTGGTCTTCGACGCCGGCGACGAGGTGAACGAGCTGGCCAAGACCGCCTACACCACCTTCTTCTCCGAGAACGGTCTCAACCCCACCGCCTTTCCCAGCCTGCGCCGCTTCGAGACCGAGGTGATCGCCATGGTGGGCAGCCTGCTGGGCGGCGACGGCCACACGGCCGGCAACATGACCACCGGCGGCACCGAGAGCATCCTGATGGCGGTGCTGGCCGCACGCGAGTGGGGCCGGGTACACAAGCCCAAGGTCAGGCAGCCGGAGATGGTGCTGCCCAGCAGCGCGCACCCGGCCTTCGACAAGGCCGCCCACTACTTCGGCGTCAAGGCGGTGCGCGTGCCGGTGGACAGCAACTTTCGCGCCGATGTGGCGGCCATGCGCGCGGCCATCAACCTGGACACGGTGCTGGTGGTCGGCTCCGCGCCGTCGTATCCCCAGGGCGCGGTCGATCCCATCCCCGAGCTGGCCGGTCTGGCGCAGCAGCGCGGAATTTTATGTCACGTTGATGCCTGTGTGGGGGGCATGATGCTCCCCTTTGTGCGCCGGCTGGGCGCTCCTGTGACTCCCTTCGATTTCGGCGTGCCGGGCGTGACCTCGATCTCTGTTGATCTGCACAAGTACGGCTATGCAGCCAAGGGCGCGTCGGTGATCCTCTATCGCAACGCGGCGCTGCGCCGTCACCAGCTTTTCGCCACCACCGACTGGCCGGGCGGCATCTACGTCTCCCCCACCATGACCGGCACCCGACCAGGAGGCGCCATTGCCGCGGCCTGGGCCGTGCTCAATTTCCTGGGCGAGGAGGGCTACCTGCGCATCGCGCGCACGGTGATGCAGACCGCGACGCGGCTGCACGACGGCATCAACGCCCTCGACGGCCTGCGGGTGCTGGGCCAGCCAGAGATGAGCGTGATGGCTATTGCCTCGGACAAGGACAACGTCTACGAGATCGGGGATGAGATGAGCACGCGCGGCTGGCATCTGGACCGCCAGCAGTTTCCCCCCAGTCTGCATCTGACGGTGAACTACGCGCATCGGGACGCGGCTGACCGCTTCCTGCTGGACCTGGCGCAGTCGGTGCTGGCCGCGCGCCAGCCCAGCCTGCGCCGCAGCGGCAACGAATTGGCCATCAAGGCGACCCGCACGGCCACCCGGCTGCTGCCCGACCGGCTGCTGAGCCGCATGACCGGCCGCGCCTCGACCCTCTTCGGCGGCGACGAGGGATTGCCGCAGCGTTCGGCCGCCATGTACGGCATGATGGGCGCGCTCCCCAACCGCGGCGACCTGCGCGAGCTGGTGTTGGATCTGTTGGAGAGCTTTACGACGGTGGGGAAGAGTGATGCGTGAAACGTGATGCGTGAGCGTAACGAGTAACGAGTAACTCGTAACCCGGAGGTGTTGTGCGCGGGGGAGGTTTTTCCGGTCACGAGTTACGCATCACGCCCAAGCCAACCATATCCACACACCCCTCGCTCCATTCCGGTCACGAGTCACGCATTACGCATCACGCATCACGCCCAAGCCAACCATACCCACACACCCCTCGCTCCATTCCGGTCACGAGTCACGCATCACGCATCACGCCCAAGCCAACCATACCCACACGCCCCTCGCTCCATTCCGGTCACGCATCACGCATCACGCCCAAGCCAACCATACCCACACGCCCCTCGCTCCATTCCGGTCACGAGTTACGCATCACGCATCACGCTCTACCGCCGCCGGTTGGCCAGCGCCAGGTAGTACAACAACTGCAAGATAGCCGTGATGGTGGCGGCCACGTAGGTGGCGGCTGCAGCGCGCAGCACGGTGCGCGCGCCCCGCTGATCCTCGGTGCTGGTCATCAGGCCGGCGTCTGCCAACAGCTTCAGGCCGCGGCGGCTGGCGTCGAACTCCACCGGCAGGGTCAGGACGCTGAACAGCACGGTGATGCCGAAGAAGAGGATGCCCAGGTAGATGGCGCCCGTCATGTTGAGGATGAATCCGATCATGAGCAGGCCGTAGGAGATCATGGGGCTGACGCGCACGGCCGGCAGCAGAAAGCTGCGCGCGGCAATCAGCGGCGACTTGGCGGCGTATTGCTGTGCATGGCCCAGCTCGTGGGCCACGATGGCCATGGATGCCACCGACGGCTGTGTGGCCACCCCCTGCGACAGGCCCACCGTGTGCGTGCGCGGATCGTAGTGGTCGGTCAGGTTGCCGGCGACGCCCTGAAACTGCACGCCAGTGCCCTTGGAAATCTGATAGGTGGCGCCCAGGTCCGTGCCGCGCAGCAGCTCCTGACCCACCTGCAGGCCGGTCAGATTGTGGCTGTTGGCCACCTTGCTCCATTTGCCATAGGCCGACTTGATGTACATCTGCGCGGCCAGTGAGATCACCAGGGTGACGACGAAGATCAGCAGATAAAGCGGATCGAAAAAGAACATCGTGTTGCCTCCGAAAGGAAAGTACCTGTCCAAACTCAAACCTGGCGCTCTGGCCGGTCTCCTGACCGAACCAGCCCAGGCCAGCCTGGCTCAACGCTCTGGCCGGTCTCCTGACCGAGCCAGCCCACGAGACTCTACGCAATCATAAGCCAAATCGTTGCAGAGTGCGGTAATCCCGCCCACTTCAACGGCCAGGTCAGCGGCACGATCAACAGGCTGACGGCCATCACCAGCAGCAGCAGCGGCAGGCCCACCTTGGCATAGTCGCCCCAGGTGTAGCCGCCGGCCACGAAGACCAGGGTGTTGACCGGCGTCGCGATGGGCGTCATAAAGGCCGCGGTCGCCCCCAGGACCACCATCATCACCAGCGACTGCGGCGCGACCCCCAGGCTGGACGCGGCCTGAATGGCGATGGGCGCCAGCAGCACCGTGGTGGCCGTGTTGCTCATCACCTGGCCCAGGGTGGTGGAAAGCAGGAAGACGCCGGCCAGCAGGACGATGGGCGGAAACGCGCCCAGCGTGCTCACCAGGCCGTTGGCGATCAGGGCGGCCCCGCCGGTCACCTCCAGCGCCGCGCCCATGGGCAGCATGGCCGCGATCAGCACCACCGTCTGCCAACTGATGGAGCGATAGGCCTCTTCCGGGCTGACGCACTTGGTGAGCACCAGCACCAGGGCGGCCAGCAGCGTCGCCACCACCGCCGGTGTGATGCTGAAGGCCATCAAGACCACCATGCCCAGCAGGGTCAGCACGGCGACCAGCGAGCGGACGTTGAGCTTGACCACCTGCCGGGCCATGGCCTCTGGCTCGCCCACCACCACGAAGTTGTCGCTCTCCTCGCCGATGCGGGCGATGGACTCCCATTTGCCGCGCACCAGCAGCGAATCGCCCACCGCCAGCCGGGTCTCCCGGCGCGCCATCAGCTTGTCGCCGCGGCGCAGCGAGAGCACCTGGATGCCAAACGCATCGGCAATGCGCGCGTCGGAGACGGTATGCCCGACATATTCCGAGCGGGGAGTCACGATGACCTCGGCCACGCCAGTTTCCTGCGACAGCAGCAGGTCGGAAAGCGGCTCCTGCTCCGAATCGATGGCCTGAACGCCCACGCCCAGCTCGTAGGTCAGGCCGGCGACGATCTCCGGGTTGCCCTTGACCAACAGCAGGTCCTGGGCCTCGATCACCGTGTCTGCGCCGGGCTGCGCACCCTCCTCTTGCAGCCGCTCCAACTGTCCGCGCAGCGCCTGCTGCCGCCGCTGGCGTCCCGATGCCGCGGCCAGCTCGCGGTTGATGTCGTGCTGAATGGCCAGCACCGAGATGCCGTAGGCCTGGCCCAGCGCCGCCTCGGCCAGCGTCTTGCCCACCAACGGGGAGCCATTGCGGACACGCAGCCGGAACAGCCTGTCGGCAAGCTGGTAGGACTGGGCCAACTGGCTCATGGACTGCTCCAGATCCACCAGCCGCTTGGTGTTCTCGCGCGCCGGCAGCAGGCGGCGGCCCAGCAGCAGCATGTAGGCGATGGCCAACACCGTCAGCGGCAGGCCGATGATGGAGAACTCGAAGAAGCCAAAGCCGCCCAGGCCGGCGTTGACCAGCGCGCTGGAGGCCACCATGTTGGGCGGCGAGCTGATCAGCGTCAGCAGCCCGCCCATGCTGGCGGTAAAGGCCATGGGGATCAGATATTTCGAGGGCAGGCCGCCGATGCGCCAGGCGGCCGCCACGACCGCGGGCATCAGCATGGCCACCGTGCCGGTGTTGCTGACGAAGATCGAAAGCAACGCGGTGCCAACCATGACCACCAGCAGCAGGCGGGTCTCGCTGTCGCCGGCCTGCTGCATGAAGAACTGGCCCAGCCAGGCGGTGATCCCCGTGCGCGAGAGTCCTTCGCCGACCACGAACAGCGCCGCGACCATGATCACGGTGGAATTGGCAAAGCCGGCCAGCGCCTGTTCGGAGCTCAGGATGCCGCTGAGAAAGAGCGCCAGCAGGGAAAGCAGCGCCACCACGTCGGCCCGCAGCTTGCTGAAGATGAAGAGCAAGATGGTGACCGCGAGGATGGCGAAGGTCAGAAGCATGGCAGGATTGTCAAACATGGGCATAACAGGTCTCACGCAAAGCCGCCAAGACCGCAAAGAAGAAGGGGGCGGCCCTCAGCATGACAGGCAGTGGGTCTCAGCCCAGTTCCCGTCCACCGGTCACCGGGAAGAGCTGGCCGGTGATGAATGACGCCTCGTCGGAGGCCAGGTAGGCCACCAGCCCGGCCACATCCTGCGGCGTGCCCAGCCGGCCGACGGGGATGCGGGCCACGCCAGCCGCCACTACCTCGTCGTAGGAGCGCTGCATGATCTGCGCCTCAAGCTGGTAGCCCCACTGCTTCATGCCGGTGTCGATGTCGCCCGGCAGCACGGCGTTGACGGTGACGCCGAACTGGGCCACCTCCTGGGCCAGCGACTGGGTCAGCGCGGCCACGGCTGCCTTGCTGGCCGCATAGGCCGCCATGTAGGGCCGCGGGCGCAGCGCGGCCAACGAGGAGATGTTGACGATCCGCCCGCCGCGCTGGCCCTGGATCATGGCCGGCAGCGCGGCCTTGGTGACCAGAAAGACACCGGTGGCGTTGACCTCCAGCGTGCGCCGCCAGGCCTCGTCGGCCATCTGCGCCACCGGGGAGGGGCCGAAGATCGCGCCGGCGTTGTTGACCAGAACGTCGATCCGGCCGAACTCAGCCATCACCTGGGCCAGCATGGCCTGGATCGAGGCCGGGTCGGTGACATCGACCTTGACCGGCAGACAACGCACACCTCCCTCGCGCTGTGGCCGGTCTCCGACCGGGCCACTCCCACCCTCGCGCTGTGGCCGGTCTCCGACCGAGCCACCCTCTCCATCGTCGCGCTGTGGCCGGTCTCCGACCGAGCCACCCCCGATTTCAGCGGCAATCGCCTGCAGCTCCTCCCATTGGCCGATGGCCGGCGCGGGCGCGCCGGCCGCCGGCTGCGCGCACAGGTCGCCGATGACGATGTCTATGCCGGCCTGGGCCAGCTTCAGAGCAATGGCTGCGCCGATGCCGCCGTGGCGGCCGGCGCCGGTGATGAGGGCTAAACGGTTTGTCACGGTTGAAATATCCATTCTATGCCGCGCCTGCCAGCTTTATGACAGCGTAGCGATAGTCTTGCTCCAGCCATGCAAGCAGAAATAAGTCCGTTGACACGGTCTGCGGCACACGAACAAATTCGGGGTCATTGAGCAACACTGCGTCATGCTCAAAACCTACAACAACCAGAGCATGAGCCGTATCCTCGTTCCAATAGGGCAACGCCAGGGTATTGACTGCAACGATAACGGGATAGCCCTCTTCCAGGTAGCCTCGGAGAGTGGCCAGATCGCCTCGTGCTATCAGCACCGTAACCCCAAGAGATCCCAGTTTGCGCAGGCTGGAAAAGGGCGCGCCAAAGTATCTGATACCCAACAGGCGCAACAACTGCTCATACCCGATGGATAGCTGGAGAAAATCCAGAACCATCGCGGCGCAAGCGGCCAGGCAATCAGCCTGCTGGCGCTGTCTGTGATGTGAGACGGTGAGCAGCGGCATCAGCGATATCCTGAATGATCTGGATCTCAGCGGAAGAAAGCGGGACAACCTCCCCGGTGACGGTATCGACATCAATCGAACCCAGCCGTTCAACCAGGCCTAGTCCACGCAGGTGGAGCCACACCGGCATTCGCCAAACGGGCCTGGTTCCTCCGATCAGGTTTGGCTCGCCCGGCCGTGCTGTCAGCGCCACCTCATCCGTAAGATAACCCTGAGCCCGCCGCTTCGCATCTGCGCTGGTGATACGTGGCTCGTTGCTCTGTTCCTGAAACCGACGAAACCTTTGGTAATCCTCCAGATTGACGATGGCCGCCTGCGAACGGCCAAAGGTTTCCACGATGTAGGTCGCCCGCTGCTCGCGCACGGCCTGCAGCACGTCGGTCAACTGTTGTCGCAGCTCTGTCGCTCCAATCACCTGTTCCATGATCATCGCCTCCAAAACAACACGTCGTTCTTACAAGGTTTGTAAACATTATAAACCTTGCAAGAACGGCTGTCAAAGCAAAGACCTGGCAGCCACAGTGAGGAACCATAGCGACCAGTTGCGATGTCCTTCCTGCAATCCGATGCCTTTCGTGGCTGGCGTAACTCGCTCGCGGCAGGTAAAATGCGCGCAATGAAAAGCAGATTGTCCCCTGATGCGGTCATCTCCTCTGTTCAACCCGAGGATTTCCCGCGCGTCGTCGAGGTGTGGGAGGCTTCGGTGCGCGCCACCCACGATTTCGTGACCGAAGACGACATCCAGTTCTTCAGGCCGCTGGTGCGGGCCGGTCTGCCGAACGTGGCGCACTTGGCCTGCATGCGCGATGAACGCGGCGACGTGGCCGGCTTCATCGGCGTCAACGACGCCAAGGTCGATATGCTGTTCGTCGCCCCGACGGCCATGGGCCAGGGGATCGGACGCCAGCTATTGACCCACGCCATCGCCGCCTTTGGCGCACAGACGCTCGACGTCAACGAGCAGAATCCGCAGGCTGTGGGCTTCTATCTGCGGATGGGTTTCGAGGTCGTCGGGCGGTCCGAACTGGATGACTTCGGCAAGCCATACCCTCTGTTGCACATGCATCTGGGCGGATCGGCCGCGCGCGCCATGTTTCTGAATCTAGCTACCTGACACTCCGCTTGTGGATAGCGCAAGCGTGGGTCGAATAGATACTGGCGGCGTCTACCGGCGACCTTTGCGGGTTGGCCATAGGCATCTACCAGCCGGGAGTCGCCGCCGGAACCGTATCGAGACCCATCGTTGTCACGCGTAGACCCGCTCGCTGGTCTCGATACGCTGGAGTCTCATGACCTCATGGGATGTGGCGCACCTCAACCCGCTACTCGACCTACGCTCGCTTGAATTCATTCCAAAACTGTCGGGTGGCTAGTTTCCAAATCATCCGTTCAGGGCCAGGAAGGGCCGCGGCGGGCTTGCTCAGGCCAGCCCGGCCGGCGGCGCGGATGCGGGCAGCACCGGATTGGGATCCTGGGCGCGGGCGGCCTCGCGGGCCTTCTTCTCGTTGACGGTCAAGGCCACGCCCAGCCCCACGGCCAGGAAGAAGACGATGACCAGCACGGCCATGCGCAGGCCCTGCTGCTCGGCCGGCCCGACCGCCACGCCCTGGCCCTCGTAGCGCAATGCCAGCTCGGCCGCTACCCAGCCGAAGACCACCGGCCCCACCCAGAAAGCGATGCGGCCCACCATGGTGAAGAAACCGAAGAACTCGGCGCTGCGACCTGGCGGGGCAAAAAGGCCCACCAGGGTGCGGCTGACCGACTGCACGCCGGCCATGGCGATGCCGGCGGCCGCGCCGATCAGCAAAAAGCCCACCTGCGTCTGGTTGAAATAAAGCCAGACCACCACCCCGATCATGGCCAGCAACGAGGCGATCAGCGACGACTTGCCGCCGATGCGGTCGATCAGCAGGCCGAAGCCAAAGGCGCCGATGACGTTGGTGATCTGCACGATGATGGCGAAGACAATGATCAGCTCCTGGCCCAGGCCGAAGAGCGTCTGGCCGATGATGGCGGCGAACTCCAGAGCGATGGCGATGCCGCTGCCGAAGAGCAGGAAGGCCAGCATGAACTTGGCCATCTCGCGGTAGCGGCTGGTGGTCTTGATGGTGTGAATGACCTCCTTGAGGGCGATGCTGAGGTAGTTTTCGCCGGGCGGCAGCGCCTTCTTCTTGGCCTTCTCCGGCAGCCAGAGGATCAACGGAATGGTGGAGAGAATCCAGAAGCCGGCGGTAACCAGCATGGCCAGCCGGGCCGAAAAGGTTCCCGGCATCAGCAGCACGATGGGCAGCACGATCAGCAGGGCAATCACGCCGCCGGCCGAGCCGATGGCCCAGCCGTTGCCCGACACCCGCCCCATCTCTTCCGGCCGGGCCAGCTCAGGCAGAAAGCCGTCGTAGAAGACCTGCGAGCTGCGGTAGCCGATCTCGGCCAGGATGAAGAACGCCATGCCAGCCGCCACATTGCCGGCCTGGACGAAGAAGAGCAGGGCGGTGAAGGCGATGGCCTGGGCGGTGAAGCCTAGCAGGAAACGTTTCTTGGCGCCGGAGAAGTCGGCCATGGCGCCCAATACCGGCGCGATGACCGCCACGACCAGCAGCGCAATGGCAATGGCCAGGCCCCACAGCCGCGAGCCCTCCGCGCCGCCCACCACTACATTCTTGAAATAGGTGGAGAAGACGGCCAGGTAGACCACCGAGGCGTAGGCCGAGTTGCCGAAGTCGTACAGGTACCAGGCGACGCGCTCGCGCTTGGTGGAGAGGGGCGGGGCGACGGATGCGGTC
>JACSRL010000418.1 GCA_014879765.1 Anaerolinea sp.
GAAGGCTACTCAACCCTCGGATCGAGTAGGCGCAGCCGTAACGAGATCAACGTTTGGCCCGCCGGCTGAACGGTTACGTCACTGGATAGCTATCAGCGGCAACCACAGTCTCGGTGGCGCGTAGACAACTTCGACGGCGCCGATGTCGCAGTGCAGCCCGACGGGACGCACTACCCCACGCTGGTCATGGCCGCCCACTGGGTCGGTCTGGCATACGGCGTCGTTTCCTGCATCGATCGCCGGACTTGCCAGGCCAGGTTCCATGGTGTGCGTGGGTCCACCGTTGTCCCGCAAAGGACCAAGCATAGGATCGGCGTTGCTACCGGGGCAACTGGCGTCGGGATAGCTGAGATTTCCATCGCCGGTGATGGGGCCGGAGCAATTGCTTCCCGTGAGGCTATTGGCGACAATCGTGTTCTCCAGTCTCAGAGAGTTGCTGAAGTCGTTGTAGATGCCGCCGCCTCTGAGGCTGCTGTTGTCGGACAAAGTGCTGTTGGTCACGGTCAGCGCGGTCCACGCGCCCAGGGACCCCCAGTTGCAAATACCGCCGCCGGCATAACCCGCGCTGTTGCCGTAGAAGGTGCTGTTGCTCACGGTCGTCCAATAGCTGCTGTGTATGCCACCACCGCTGTGGGTGGCGCTGTTGCCGGAGAAGGTGCTGGCTCTGACGTGCAGCGAACCGTCGTTGTTGTAGATGCCGCCGCCTAAGAAGTTGGTCGTGTTGTCTGAGAAGGTGCTGTGGCTCACGATCAACCTTGCTACCTGGGTGAGGATCGCGCCGCCGCCGAAATTGTGAAGTGCATCGACCCCGCGATTGCTCAAGAAGCGGGTGTTGCTCAGGCTCGCCGTACCGCCATGAAGGTGAATTGCCCCACCACCCATCGCTCCGTTGGCCAGGAAGAGGGTATCGGTGATGATGGCTGTGGTGAACGAGCTTTTGATGGCGCCCCCCAAGCCATAGTCCGCACGATTAGCCGACAGCGTGCTGGCGCTCACGGTCAGCTTGCCGGTGCTGTAGATGCCGCCTCCATCGCCGCTGGCACTGTTGCCAAACAACGTGCTGTTGCTCAGGGTCACTACCCCTTGGTTATAGATCCCGCCGCCTGCGCGTGCGCTATTGCCGTGGAATGTGCTATTGGTCACGTTCAAGACACCCTGGTTCAGAATACCGCCGCCATCGGCGGAAGGGCCAGCAGCGCCATACGCAACGGTTATCGCATGGAGGTTGAGGGTCATGCCGGGATCGACCACAAACACCCGCGCCAGGTTGGCGCCGGTGATGGTGACATTTTCCCCACTGCCGTCAATGGTCGTGTCAGCCGAAATCGTGATTGTGTTCGTCACAATCGGGCCGCTGCAAGCAAAGGTCACGACGCCGCCTCCCGCCAGCGCCGCCCGCAGTTGTTGTTCACCGCAGTAAGTGACCACGCCCCCAGCATGTGCGGGTGATGGCAGCAGACCGATCGCCAGAAAGACAAAAATTACAACGCCGTATTTGACTCGCATGGTTCATGCTCCTTTACGGATCGGGTGCGTGTTGCATCGATAGCACCAGATTGTGAACCACCACCGCCACCTCAGCCACCCACACCCGCAGCCAGCGCTCACGGCCCTGATCCTCCACGATCATCAGCTCGTAGCTGTCCTCTTGCTGGCCGTGTTTATGCTGCGCCCAAAGGCGCGGATTGCCGCGCACGGGCTGGAGCTGGGCCGGGCGCTCAGCCAGCTCCTCCTGGATCAGCCGCCAGCCGCGCAGATCCGGCTGCCCCGGCTGCAACAGCGAGCAGATCAGATAGACCGCGTCGGGGTAGAAGGCGTTGGCCGCGTCGATGGCCGAGGGGTAGGCCTCGTCCGCCGGGTGCGAATGGTAGATGGCGATCATGGCCTCGCCCCGCTCCTCGAAGTCGAATTGTTTCAGCAGCGTCTCTCCGTCCACCCAGTAGGTGGTGAGGGGATCGGCCGCCTCGTTGCGTCCCCGCACCAGCCCCGTGGCCACGCCATCGCGCCCGCTGAGAATGCCGCACACCTCGTCCGGCGCGCCGGCCTGGGCGTGGGCGATGATCTGGTTATAGATAAGTTGCGGTAGAGTGATTGTTTGCACCAATCTTATACCTTCAGATATCAACCCATCGGGCGATCATCAGGCATTTGCTTTTGGCTTGATCCCAAGCTCGGTCGCCAAGGCGCCGATCGTGGTATTGCGTAAGCGCGCTAATTGCGCCAGATATTTAATCCGGCGCGCGTTGGCGGCCTCGATTTGATCGGACAGTGCGATGAGCTCAGCCAACTCATCGGGGGTCAGGCTCTCGGTCTGGCGCAGAGCAAGCAGTTGAGCATAACGCTCCCATTGGATCTGTGACAGACTTTGATTGATCTTTCGCAGCAGTTCTGCCTCCTGGCGCGGCAGATTTTTGGCGACCTTCGGGTACACAGTCGTCTGGCGCAGGTTCTGCTGCAGCATTCCCACGATATAGGCATCTGGTGCAACACCAGCACGTGCCGCAGCATGGCGCAGCTTGGTTTCTACCTCCGGACTGATCTCGATTGTAATGGTCATTGGCCTTGTCCTCGCATTATCAGAAATTGACAAAGCTTATGATACTATCGGATTACCCTTCTGTCAATGCCGATTTAGCCACAAATCTCAGCCGCGCCGCAAACAAAAACACGGACAGGCGTACAACAGGCCCATCCGTGTTCCTCAGCAGCGTAAGTCGCATCAGTCACGATACAACAAGTTGATCACCTTGAAGCTCAGCCGCTCGCCGTCGACCTGCATCTCCTGCGTCGGGCGGATGACCACGCCTTCGGCTGTGGCGCCGTTGGGGTAGCTGCGCTCGGCGTAGCGGCGCAGGGCTTCGTCGTCGCGCAGGGTGAATGCCTCGCCCACCTCGACCAGGTCCACCACCGGCAGGCCCAGGCTCCGGGCGACGGCCAGCATGTCGGCGAAGTCGAGATAGCGCCGCTGCTCGATGTGCCAGACGTTGAACAGCCGCAGCTCCAGCTCCTTGAGACCCAGGCGGTTCTTCTGCACGCCGGGGCCGACGATCTCGAACTGCAAGGCCAGCGGCAGGCGTTGCTGCGCCAGATTGTACCTGGCCACAAGCTGCCATACGGCCGTGTCGGGCCGCTCTTTCAGCTCGAAGTTGCGGGAGCAGGCATGCACTGTCCCGTCGCGGTCCCAGAACACCGTGCCGCTGCTGCCATCGGCCTTGAGGGTGGCGTAGAAGGGCCGCCCTTGCAGGGCTGCCACCAGGTCCGGCGCGCGCTGGAAGTTGGGCTCGTCGGTCTTGGGGACGAAGCTTGGGAAGTGGCCAAGAATGTCGCCGCCGATGTTGGCAGACAAAGGCTTCTCGTACTTGGTAACGCCGGCCAAATCGGTGATGTCCACGCCAACCTCCAAACTGGCCGTGGTGTCGGTCAGCGGCATGATCAGGCACTCGCTGGGCACCCCCTTCAGGCGCACCATACGGATGCGCCAGTGGCGCGCTTCCAGAAAGGCGAAGCGCTCGCTCTGCGGCAGCAGCGCATCCTGCAGGTAGACCTCGCAGCGATCGCCCGGATCAAAATCTCCTTTCTTGGCCGTGCCGCGCCAGCGCCCGCCGGGGCCGCACACCACTTCCAGACTCTCGATGAAGTCCGCGCCGGGGATGGGGTAGATGTGGGTCACCTGTCCGATGTAAGCCAGCTCAGGCATGGTGGTTCTCCGTTCTCCATAAAGCAAGACACGGACGGCCGCCAGCCAGCCCATCCGTGTCCCTCAGCAGCGTAACCCGCCACCGGTACTCAGAGACGATTCCCGCGATTCCGGTCACGCATCACGCATCACGCATCACACCGTCTTCTTGTATGCCCGGTTCTGCACGATCCGCACGAAGGAGCGCCCGTGCAGCTCCTCCAGCGTCACGCCGGTGGCCATGGCCTCTTCTTCGGTGATCGCGCCGCAGGCGATGCCCCTCAGGAAGAAGTTGAGCAGCCCCTGGCCGGTGGCCGCGTCGTCGAACATGTTGCCGCTCAGGGTGGCCTGGGCCGCGGCGTCCACGAAGCGGTTGAGCCGGCGGCTGGCGTCATCCACGCTCTCCAGGAAGAAGGTGTAGATGGCGGCATAGCGCACCGGCAACTGCGCCGGGTTCAGGTCCCAGCCCTGGTAGAAGGCGTGGCGCAGCGAGTGTTGCACGTTGTCGTAGTGCAGCTTCCAGGCTGCGTGTACCACGGCCTGGTTTTCCGCCTCCTGCTGCGGCGTCAGCGGCTTCTCCTTGGTCGCCCGGTGCGGCCCGATGGGCATGGTGGTGGTGGCGCCGTCGCTGATGTTGACCCCTGTGCCGGCCAGGCTGATCTGCATGATGTGGCGGGCAAAGTCGGCCGCGGGGTGGGTGTGGGTCTGGTAGTGGGCGGTGATGTTGACCAGCGCGGTGTAGTCGTAGGTGCCGAAGGCGCAGTAGCGCACCCGGCCGCGGCCAGCCCGCACCAGCAGATTGACCGTGTTGGCGCCGGTGTGGTCGATGATGGCCTGCGGCGTTTCGATCATCAGATCCAGGCCGATGGCGCCGGCCGCGATGCCGTGCCTGGCCTCCAACTCATCCACCAGATCGGCCAGCGCGGTCACCTGCTCCGGCATGGTCACCTTGGGCAGCGTGACCACGAAGTTGGCCGGAACCTGGCCGCCGCTGGCCTGGACCAGGGCGGTGATGCACAGGTCCAGGGTACGCACGGCGCGCTTGTAGCTTTCCAGCGTGAAGGGCTTGATGCGAATGCCGATGAAGGGGGGCAGGCCGCCGCTGGCGATGCCCTTGGCCAGCTCCTGGCCGACGTTCACCGCATGGAGGTCCTCTTCCTCGTCGGGTCGATTGCCATAGCCATCCTCGAAGTCGACGCGGTAGTCCTCCACCGGCTCGCGCTGCAGCTTCTCGCGCACGCGGGTGTAGACGGTGTAGGCCATCCAGGCCGGCTCGTTGGCGCAGCAGATCGCGTCCGGGTCGTTGGCGATGATCTCGGCCAGATGGGCGATCTCGGCCTCGGTGTGGGGCAGGGTCTCCGCGCCCGGCAGGCCCAGCGCCTTGGCAAAGACCACGAAGTTGGGCGCGTAGGCGTCCAGGTTGCGCAGGCCGATGCCGCCCAGCTTGCCGGCCGTGTCAGCCTTGAACAGATGCGCGCCGCCGTAGACCGTATGCACCGGCTGGCGCGTGGTCACGTCGCCCGGATAGCGCTGTTTGAAGCCCTCGTTGGCCGCCTCGATGCGCTGCACCACGTTGGCGATAGAGTCTGGGGTAAATGTCAGGTTCATGTGGGATGCTCCGTGTGCGGATGACAGGGTGACAGGGCGACAAGGTGACTGTGCTGTCGATCACCTTGTCACCCTGTCACCCCCTCACCCTGTCACTTCTTCTCCGGCATCAGCCGCTTGGCCACGACCTCGGCCTGGATCTCGCTGGTGCCTTCGAAGATCTTGAAGATGCGGCCATCGCGCCAGAAGCGGTGGGCCGGGTATTCCATGGCGTAGCCGTAGCCGCCGAAGATCTGCAAGGCCTCGCTGGTCACTTTCTCCACCATATCGGCGGCGAAGAGCTTGGCCATGCCGGCCTCCAGGTCGCTGCGTTGGCCGGAATCTTTCTTCTGGGCCGCGTAGTAGGTGAGCTGGCGGGCGGCCTCGATGTCGGTGGCCATGTGCGCCAGCTTGTGCTGGATCACCTGGAACTCGGCGATGGGCCGGCCAAACTGCTGGCGTTCCTGTGCATACTGCAAGGCAGCCTCGAACGCGCCCTGGGCCACCCCCACCGCGCGCGCGGCGGTCTGGATGCGCGCGGTCTCATAGACGCCCATGAGCTGGTAGAAGCCGCGTCCCTCCACGCCGCCGATCACGTTCTCGGCCGGGACCTCAAAATCCTCGAAGTTCAGGCTGAAGGACTTCATGCCGTAGTAGCCGATGGTGGGGATCGGCGCGCCGGTCAGGTGCGGCGGCATGAACTCGTTGCCCGGCTTCTTCTCCACCGCGATCATGGACAAGCCCCGGTGGCGCTTGCTGGCGTCGGGGTCGGTGCGGGCCAGCACGGTCATCAGGGTGGCGCGGTTGGCGAAGGTGATCCAGGTCTTGGGGCCGTTGAGGATGTACTTGTCTCCCTGCCGGACCGCGCGCAGTTGCATGCCGGCGGTGTCGGAGCCGGCGTTGGGCTCGGTGAAGGCCGCGGCCGGCAGCACATCGCCGCTGGCGATGCCGGGCAGCCAGCGTTCCTTCTGCTCCTCGGTGCCGCCGTTCAGGATCAGCCCGCCGGCGATCAACATGCGCGTCATCACCGATCCCACCGACAGCCAGACCCGGCTGAGCTCCTCGGTGACCAGGGTGATGGTGAGGGTGTCCATCCCCAGGCCCTCGTACTGCTCCGGGATGGCCATCGCGAAGTAGCCCAGGTTGGCCATCTTCTTGATGATCTCCATGGGGATCTCGGCGCCCTCGTTGTACAGGTCATGGGCGATGGGCGCAACTTCCTTTTCGGCGAACTTGCGCGCCTCGCGCCGGACGGTCTCGTATTCACCGCTGAGTACTGTCATGGTAATGTTCCCTTTCGCGTCAGACGATCAGAAACCGGGTTTTTTCCGAAAAACCCGGTTTCTTGGTCCGTTGGCTCAGTTGCGGCTGAAGAACTGGCGGATGACGTCGGTCATGCTGAGGATGCCCACGGGCATCAGCTTGCCGGCCTGATCCTCGACCACCACCAGGCGATGCACCCGGTTGCGGGTCATCAGGGTGATGGCCTCGGACAGCTTGCGGTCACTGGTGCAGCTCACCAGGCTGGGGGTCATGATGTCGCCCACTTTCAGGTCGGCCGCCTGTTCCACCGTGCGCCCCTGGCGGGCCAGCACCACATCGGTCTGCGAGACCACGCCCACGGCGCGCCCGTCGTCAGCCACCACCACCACGGCGTGGATGCCATGCTCTAGCATCTGGCGGGCCGCGTCCATCACCGAGGCGCCGGTTGGACTGGTGACCACGCCCTGGTGCATCACGTCGGCCACCAGGGTCGTGTCTTCGATGATGCCCAGCTCGGCCAGGTTCGGCTCCGGCGCCATCGGCTCATAGATGTCAGCGGCCAGCGCAGCCGGCGACATGGACATGGCCGGGCCGCTCAGGGGAGCGCTCCTCATGCCATAGGTGATAATATCGGTCATGCTCAAAACTCCTACCGGCCAGGGCTTGCCGCTGCGGGCGTCCACCACGACCAGCCGGTGAATGCGGTTGCGCGTCATCAGGGTGATGGCATCGGAGATCGTCGCCTCCGGCGCGCAGGTCACTACGTTGGTGCTCATGATCGCGCCGGCCAGGATGCCGGCCATTTCCGCGGCGCTGCGTCCCTGGCGTGCGAGCACGATGTCGGTCTGTGAGACCACGCCCACGGCGTAGCCGTCGGCGTCGGTCACTACGATGGCGTGAACGTGATAATCGGTCATGCGCTGGGCCACTTCATCCACCGGCGTCCCCTGGGAGCAGGAGATCACGCCGAAGTGCATCAGCTCGCGCACCAGGCGGGTATCCTCGACGGCCGCCGCCTCGGCCGGCTTCTGCTCATCCACCGGATGCAGCGGTGCGCGGTAGAAGTCCTCGCGCTCCCGGATCTCGGCCGTCGGCTCGATGGTGGTCAGCCCGGCCGGCTCGGCGATCTTCTTGCCCAGGCCGAAGTCAGGCGCGCCGATCAGGATGGCCATGTTGCCGAAGGGGTGTTTGTTCTCGTACATGAGCTGGTGCGAGTAGGGCAGCTCGTCCCAGGTGAAGGCGCGCGACATGCAGGGGTCAGCCTTGCCGGCCAGCACCAGGTCGTTGAAGCCCTTGGCCTGCTGGTCGTTGGCAAAGTGCGAGCCTTGCAGCCGCTTCTGGCGCATCCACAGGTAGCGCAGATCGACGGTGGCGTTGTAGCCGGTGGTGCCGGCGCAGATCACCACCGCGCCGCCGGTGTCGCAGACGAAGATCGATGTGGGGATGGTGGTCTCGCCGGGATGCTCGAAGACGATGCGCGGGCTGCGGCGTTCGCCCAGCACATCCCAGATGGCCTTGCCAAAGCCGCGCACCCCCTTGAGCCACTGGTTGTAGCCCACGGTGTCTTTCCAGTGCGGCAGCATGCCCCAATGGTCGAAGTTCTTGCGGTTGATGCAGCCCACCGCGCCCAGGTTCTGGCAATACTCGAACTTGTCGTCCTCGCTGACCACGGCCACAGCCTTGCCGCCGGCCGCCTTGACGATCTGAATGGCCATGGAACCCAGCCCGCCGGCGCCGCCCCAGATCAGCACCACGTCATCCTCGCGCAGCGCGTGTTCGGCCCAGCCGTAGAGCATGCGATAGGCGGTCGCGCCCACCAGCATGTAGGCCGCGGACTGCTCCCAGGTCAGATGCTGCGGCCGCGGCAGACACTGGTGCGCCTGCACGCGGGTGAACTGGGCGAAGCTGCCCCAGTTGGTCTCGTAGCCCCAGATGCGGAAGGTAGGGCTGTACATGGGATCTTCGCCCGACTTGACCCAGGGACAATCGCGGCTCCAGGTGCCGCAGTGGATCGCCACCTCGTCGCCCACCTTGAGATGGGTCACGTCCTTGCCGACCTGGTAGACGATGCCGCTGGCGTCGCTGCCGCCGATGTGGAAGCGCTCCGGCTCGCCGGCCTTGTTGCGCGCGCCGATCACGTCCACGGGGATGCCCAGGCCGGCCCAGACGTTGTTGTAGTTGACGCCGGCCGCCATCACGTAGACCAGCACCTCGTCGTCGGCCGGCTCCGGCGTGTCGATCACCTCCACCTGCCAGGCTTTCATCGGCTCGCCAAATCGCTCTGGCCGCACCAGCCAGGCATGCATCTTGGGCGGCACATAGCCCAGCGGCGGCTGTTCACCGACAGGATACAGTTCCTTCAGTTCAGTCATGGTCGAGGCCTCCTTGCACGTTTTGAGTTGTGGGAAGAGGGGAAGCGGAAGGCAGCCGGCGGGGCGGAGAGACCACGGCGCGCGCCGGCAGGCTGTGGCCGGCCAGTGACCGAAACACAGCGATCAGACGGTTGGGCGGGGACTTCATGGCCCTTCGATTGCATGGCGCAGGCTGCCCTCGGCAGGGATCAGTGGATGGAGCGCCGGGGCCAAAAGGCCCGGCGCCTGTGAACAACAGACGGCGTTTTTGTATGACGCATTGTGTCATAAAGCGGCGCATTTGGCAAGTTTCGGCAGTCGGGCAAATGGCTTTTGACACACTGCGTCATGTGACGTATACTGGGGAAGAGCGGAATCAGAGGTTGAAACTGGGCCAGAGGTTGAAACCATCTGGCTAAAAGTGCAAAGCGGCCACAGCCGCTGGGTCAGAGGTTGAAACCATC
>JACSRL010000468.1 GCA_014879765.1 Anaerolinea sp.
TCTGCGAGACAAAAACCCGGTTTCTGATGCCACTGTAGCATCGGATGCCAGGATCGTCAAACAGGACGCCCGAACAGAGGACTGACAGTGCTGGCCAACTGCACCAGCCGCTCACGCGTCGCATGATGCTCCAGGCGAGAGCAGCACTGTCAGTCCTCTACGGTGGCGCGCGAACAGAGGACTGACAGGGCAGCACTGTCAGTCCTCGTGCTCTCGTGCTGAAATGTCTTGACATTTAACCTTGCGTGTGATAGAATTCGCAACCATGCAGTATCCTGGCGCAGCAAGCAGGCGCCAGCCCCATGTTCGCAACGGCGCCGGGCAGGTATTTTCTTCCCGGCCGCGCTGGACCCCCCTCCCACGGAGCGAATCGTGCCGATCGAATACCTGCCGATCTTGATCCTGATCGTCATTGCCGCGGTGTTTGCCGTCATTGCCTTGGCTGTGCCCGCCCTTTTTGGCCCCAAACGCACCCCCAAGGCCCGCCTGGAACCCTATGAGTCGGGGATGTTGCCCTACGGCGACGCACGCCGGCGCTTTCCGGTCCACTATTACGTCGTCGCCGTGCTTTTCATTCTCTTCGACATCGAAGTGATCTTCCTCTATCCCTGGGCGGTGGTGCTGCGCCAGCTCAAGCTCTTCGGCTTGATCGAGATGGCGGTCTTTCTTGTGATTCTTTTGGTTGGCTTTGGCTATGTGTGGCGCAAGGGTGCGCTGGACTGGTGACGGACTGAGGTTGCTATGGGTCTTGAAAACAAACTTGGCGATGATGGCGTCCTGGTGACGACGCTGGAGAGCATGGTCAACTGGAGCCGGGCCAACTCGGTCTGGCCGCTGCTCTTTGGCCTGGCCTGCTGCGCCATCGAGATGATCGCGACCGGCGCGGGCCGGCATGACATCGCCCGCTTTGGCTCGGAGCTCTTCCGCGCCTCGCCGCGCCAGGCCGATCTGATGATCGTCTCCGGCCGGGTGAGCAACAAGATGGCGCCGGTGATCAAGCGGCTGTATGACCAGATGCCGGAGCCCAAATGGGTGATCGCCATGGGCATCTGCGCCAGCGCCGGCGGCCCCTTCAACAACTACGCCATCGTGCAGGGCGTGGACAAGATCATCCCGGTGGATGTCTACATCCCTGGCTGTCCCCCCCGCCCCGAGGCGTTGCTGCAAGGCCTGGTGCTGTTGCAAAAGCAGATCAAGGGCGAGAAGTTCAGCCAGTACGACATCGACTTCATGCAGGCGGCGCAGAGCCGGTCGATGCGATAAGGAATCGGTAGAAGCCAGAGTTACTGTTCAAGCGCCCGGCGCCTGAGGCTACTGGAACGTGTCGTGGAGTCAGAGCAATGAAATTAAAGGTGATTATACATGAAGCGGATGAAGGCGGTTACTGGGCCGAAGTACCGGCAATTCCTGGTTGCGCAACGCAAGGCGATAGCTTCGAGGAACTACTTGCCAACATCCACGAGGCCGTAGAAGGCTGTTTAGCTGTTGATGTCCAGGCTATTCCTGTAATGCATACAGACCAAGTGATGGAGATTGCCGTTTGAAACCGGTCAGCGGTAGGCAGTTGGCCAGGGTCTTGGAAAGACATGGCTGGGAGCTCCGACGAGTTCACGGCAGTCATCACATTTACGCTAAACCCGGACAGCTGGAACGCATCTCCGTGCCGATTCACGGCAATGCCCCACTCAAGATCGGTCTCCAGCAACACCTGATGAAGCTGGCCGACCTGGATGAGAGCGACCTGCAATGAGGATTGTTATATGACCAACGGCGCACCGGCAACGGTGGCAGAGCCCCTGGATACAACTGAGTTTCGCGATGTGGAAGCGCGTCTCAAGGAGCGTTTCCCGGCCGCGATGGTGGATGTGGAACGGGCCCACGGCGAGATCGACTTCACCGTGCGCGCCGGCGATCTGCTGTCGGTGGCGCGCTTTCTGCGCGACGAGCCAGGGCTGGAGTTCATCCACCTGGCCGACCTGACCGCCATCGACCGCAGTGCGCTGCCCGCGCGGCAGCGCACGCGGCCGGGCAGCCAGGAGCGCTTTGCCAGCATCTATCAACTCTACTCGATCGCGCAGCGCCGGCGCATCCGCCTGACCGTGCCGGCCGGGGGCAACGACGACAAGCCGACGGTGCCCAGCCTGCATCCCCTGTGGAAGGCTGCCTTCTGCATGGAGCGCGAGGCCTTCGATCTGGTGGGCGTCCACTACGAGGGACACCCCGACCTGCGGCGCATCCTTCTGCCCTGGGATTGGGTGGGGCATCCGCTGCGCAAGGATCAGCCGCTGGGGGGCCAGGATGTGCCCTTCAGCATGATCTGGAACGATCCCGATTTCGCCACCCTGGGCCGGCAGATACTCGATCCGGCGCCGGTGCAGGCGCCGCTGCCCAAGGGGGTCGATGCCAGGCAGCACGTGATGCTCAACATGGGCCCGCACCATCCCGCCACCCACGGCGTGCTGCGCATTGCCGTGGAACTGGACGGCGAGCGGGTGATCAGCGCCCATCCCGACACCGGCTATCTGCACAGCGGCTTCGAGAAGCAGGGCGAGCACGTGCGCTACAAGGATTTCGTGCCCTACACCGACCGCATGGATTACACCTCGGCCATGTGCAACAACCTTGGCTATTGCCTGGCCGTGGAGAAGCTGCTGGAGGTGGAGATCCCGCCCCGCGCCCAGGCGATCCGCGTGATCGTGGCTGAGCTGCAGCGCATCGCCGCCCACCTGGTCTGGATCGCCACCCATGTGCTGGACACCAGCGGCACCGGCATGGCGCTGTTGATGTACGCGCTGCGCGAGCGCGAGATGATCCAGGACATCTTCGAGATGATCTCCGGCGCCCGCCTGACCTATTCCTACGTGCGCATCGGCGGGGTCTGGCGGGATACACCGCCGGCCTTTGTCGCCAAGGTGCAGGAGTTCCTCGAGCTCTTCCCCCAGCGGCTGAAGCAGTACGAACGCATGCTGACCAAGAGCGTGGTGCTGCGCAAACGGCTGGAAGGGGTCGGCATGTTGAGCCGCGAGGACGCGCTGAGCCTGGGCGCGACCGGCCCCCTGCTGCGCGGCAGCGGGGTCTACTACGACCTGCGCAAGCTGGCCCCCTACAGCGGCTATGATCGCTACGACTTCGACGTGCCCATCTCTGAGCGCGGCGATTCCTACGGCCGCTATCTGATCCGTGTGGAGGAGATGCGCCAGAGCCTGCGCATCGTCAGCCAGGCGCTGGAAGATGTCAAGGCCAGCGAGGGCCAGCCCTGGAAGAGCAACGACCGCAAGGTGGCCCTGCCGCCGCGGTCCGAGCTGGACACCAGCATGGAGGCGCTGATCCATCACTTCAAGCTGGTGACCGAGGGGCTGCGGCCGCCGGCCGGCGAGGTCTATTTCGGCCATGAGAACCCCAAGGGCGAGCTGGGCTACTACATCGTCTCCGACGGCAGCGCCAAGCCCTACCGTCTGCGGGTGCGCGGCCCCAGCTTCGTCAATATCTTCGCCACCAACACCATGGCCAGCGGCCAGTATCTGGCCGACCTGGTGGCCATCATCGGCTCGATTGACATCGTGCTGGGCGAAGTTGATCGATAATCCGGAACGATGAACGATGAATGCTGAGTCCGGAGATGCCCGCCGCGCCTCACGTTTCACGCATCCTTCATCCTTCATCCGTCATCATTATTTCTGAGTTGCTATGCTTACTGACGCGACCCACAACAAGATTCGTGAACTGATGGCCCGCTATCCCCAGCCCCGTTCGGCTTTGGGGCCGGCGTTGGAGGCTGTGCAGCAGCAACTGGGCTATGTGCCGGACGCGGCCATGGTCGAGGTGGCGCGGCTGTTCGACCTGGACCCGGCTGAGGTGCGCGCCTTTGTCGGCTTCTACCACATGCTGCGTCAGGAGCCGCCGGGCGTCTACCACCTGGAGGTATGCACCAACGTGCCCTGCCTGTTGCGCGGCGCGGGCCAGTGCGCCGATCAGCTCAAGCAGAAGCTGGGCGTCGACTATCATCAGACCACGCCCGACGGCCTGTTCACCCTGAACGAGATGGAGTGCCTGGGCTCGTGCGGCACCGGGCCGATGGTGGCCGTCACCAAAAAGCAGGCCGATTGGATGCGCTACTACGAGCAGTTGGAGGCGCCGGAGCAGATCGACGCCATGCTGGAGGAGCTGCGTCGTCTGGCGAAGGCGCCGGCCGGGCAGTTGCCGGAGCCGGAGCGGGTGGCGCCGGGCGCGGCCGACCGCTCCACAGGCCCCTACCATCACAGCCATCACCCCGACACCAACAACCTGCTGGCGCGGATCGACCAGCCGGAGAGCCACACCATCGCCAGCTACGAGGCCGATGGCGGCTATGCCCTGGCCAGGGCGACGCTGGTAGGGACGGGGTCTCCCCATCCGCAGCCAGGCAAGACGCCGGCCGAGGTGCTGGAGACGGTCAAGGCAGCCGGGCTGCGCGGCCGCGGCGGCGCCGGCTTCCCCGCCGGCATGAAATGGAGCTTTCTGCCGGCCGGCGTCTACCCCCGCTACCTGGTGGTCAACGCCGACGAGAGCGAGCCGGGCACCTTCAAGGATCGGCTGATCATCGAATATGACCCGCACCAGTTGATCGAGGGCATCATTCTGGCCAGCCATGCCACCGAGGCCAGCCACGCGTTCATCTACATCCGCGGCGAGTATTTCTTCGGCGCGCAGCGGCTGGAGCAGGCCGTGGCCGAGGCCCGGGCCAAGGGCTATGTCGGCAAGAGCATCTTTGGCAGCAAGAAGGATCTGGAGATCACTGTACACCGCGGCGCGGGCGCCTACATCTGCGGCGAAGAGACCGCGCTGCTCAGCTCGCTGGAGGGCTATCGCGGCCATCCGCGGCTCAAGCCTCCCTTCCCGGCCGTGGAAGGCCTGTACAGCAAGCCCACCGTGGTCAACAACGTGGAGACCATCGCCCAGGTGGTACACATCGTGCGCCACGGCGCGGCCTGGTATCGCCAGTGGGGCACCGAGCGCAGCCCCGGCTTTGCCCTCTACGCGCTGAGCGGCCAGGTGAAGCGGCCGGGCGTCTACGAGTTGCCCTACAACACCACGCTGCGCCAGTTGATCTACGACTACGGCGGCGGCACCATCGACGATCTGCCCATCAAGTCGATCATCCCCGGCGGGCTTTCCATGCCGCATCTGGCCGCGGACAAGCTGGATACCCCCATGGATTTCGAGAGCATCGTGGCGGCCGGCTCGTCGCTGGGCTCCTGCGGCATCATGGTGGTGTGCGAGGGTGCGAACATGGTGGAGCTGGCGCTGCGCACCATCAGCTTCTACCGCGAGGAAAGCTGCGGCAAGTGTACCCCCTGTCGCGAGGGCACCGGCTGGCTCAAGAAGATTCTGGAACGCATCGAGCGCGGCGAGGGCCAGCTCGGCGACCTGGACACCATCGAGCGGCTGACCTGGCCCATCGAGCGGCAGAGCTTCTGCCCCTTCGGCCCGGCCTCGGTCTGGGGGGTGCGCAGCCTGCTCAAGCTCTTCCGCGTCGACTTCGAGAGCTACATCCAGCAGACCAACCCGGACGGCCAGGCGCCGCTGCTGCCCGTGCGGCCGATCTACCGGCCGGACACTGGTGAAGCCGCGCCGAAGGTCAGGGTATGATATGAGCAAACATGAGAGGTTGTTGCTGCGGATCCTACGCGGTACATCAGACAGCAACGTCTCGTTTGATGATCTCTGTCAACTTCTTGTTCGTCTAGGATTCCGGGAACGGATCAAAGGTAGCCACCGGATATTCACCAAGACAGGCGTTGTCGAGATTCTGAATCTGCAACCGAAGGGTGGCAGGGCGAAGCCTTACCAAGTCAAGCAAGTGCGTAACATAATTCTGAAGTATAAACTTGGAGATGTGGAAGACGATGACAAAATACGAAGTGATAATCTACTGGAGTGATGAGGACGAGGCGTTCATTGCCGAGGTACCGGAGCTGCCAGGCTGCGCCGCCGATGGCGAGACCTATCAGGGTGCATTGAGCAACGTCGAGATTATCATTGAGGAATGGATCGAGACCGCCCAATCACTGGGGCGCTCTATACCTGAGCCAAGAGGTCGTTTAGTTTTCGCCTGAGATGTTCATGCGCATGGTCTATTTCGAGCAAGAGGACATTCTGCACATAATGGCCACTGCCAGACCTGAGACGCAAAGCATAGTCTGGATTGTTCACGTCGAGGCGAGAGGGCATTGCAATCTGCTGTTGACGTTCAACACCGGCGAGCGAAAACTGGTGAATATCGAGCAGTATTTGCGTGGACCGGTCTTCCGACCTGTGCGAGAAGATCCTGGATACTTCAATCTAGTCCAAGTTGACAACGAACTAGGCACTATAGTCTGGCTCAACGGCGCCGATATCGACCCTGACGTCCTGTATGGATCGCATGTGCCAGCCTGGATGGAAGCCGAGTTAACGGTGGCAGTCTGACAAGGATGAGCAATTACTGGGCTTGTCTTGCGAGTCCGTCTCAAGGAGCAGATCGACTGCGATAGCTTGTAGAGTTCGATCATCAAAATCATGCCTGATCTCGTAACCATCACCATCGACGATGTCGAATATAAAGTCCCCAACGGGATGTTGTTGACCGAAGCAGCCAAGGTGGCCGGCATCGACATTCCCGTCTTCTGCTCCCATCCCAAGCTGGACCCGCTGGGCGCGTGCCGCATGTGTCTGGTGGAGCAGGATGTGCGCGGCCGCTGGATGATCGTCACGGCCTGCACCATCCGCGCAGCCGAGGGGCTGAAGTTTCGCTACGCCAGCCCGGCCGCGGTGCAGGCGCGCGAGGACACGCTGGAGTTCCTGCTGATCAACCACCCGCTGGACTGTCCCATCTGCGACAAGGGGGGCGAATGCCCCTTGCAGGACCAGACGCTCAAGCATGGCCCTGGCGTCTCCCAGTTCCAGGAGCTCAAGAACCACAAGGCGAAGCGCTACCCCATCAGCGATCTGATCATGCTGGATCAGGAACGCTGCATCATCTGCTGGCGCTGTGTCCGCTATCTGGAGGAGTGGGAAGACAAGCCGCAGTTGGGTCTCTTCCATCGCGGCGACAGGACGGTGATCGATTTCTTCCCCGGCCAGCCGGTGGACGCCAAGACCAGCGGCAACATCATCGATCTCTGCCCGGTGGGCGCGCTGACCAACCGCGTCAGCCGCTTCCGCTATCGCCCCTGGGAGACCCAGAACACCGATTCCATCTGCGTCCACTGCTCGCAGGGCTGCAACGTGCGCCTGGATGGCCGCATCCATGAGCTGCGCCGGGTGGTGGCGCGCGAGAACATGGCCGTCAACGACGAGTGGATCTGCGACAAGGGCCGCTTCATGCACGCCTTCGCCGACTCGCCGCAGCGGCTGACCACCCCGTTGATCCGCGATCACAAGGGGGGCGAGCTGCGCCAGGCCGGCTGGGACGAGGCGTTGGCCCTGACCGCGCAGCGCTTGGCCTTCACGGCCGACGTGCAGGGGCCGGCCGCGGTGGGCGCGCTGGGCTCGGCCAGGCTGAGCAACGAGGCGGCCTACCTCTTGCAGAAGTTGATGCGCGGGCTGGTGGGCAGCAACAACATCGATCACCGCGGCGGCGCGGCTGTGCTGGCCGATCCCCGCGGCCTGAGCGCGATCCGCGACGTGGAGCAGGCCGACCTGATCGTGTTGGCCGGCGTCGATCCGGCCGAGGAACAGCCGGTGCTGGCCACCTTCATCCGCCGCGCGGTGCGCCGCCGCGGCGCCAAGCTGCTCATCCTGCACCCGCGCCAGATCGAGGACACCCGCTACCCCGGCGCCTATCTGCCCTACAAGCCGGGCCAGGAGGCGGCGCTGTTCGATGGGCTGAGCCGCGGACTGCTGCAAAACACCCAGGTCAAGGAGCGCGCCATCAAGCTGCCCGGCTTCGCCGAGCTGGTCGATTGGCTGGGCAGCGCCGCGGCCGGGGACGCCCAGTCCGAGGCGGTGCGGCTGGTGCTGGCCGCGCAGCGGCCTCTGATCCTCTACGGCCCGGCGCTGGTCAGCGGCCGGGCGGCCGCGGCCAACCGGGCCAGCCTGATGAACTTCGCCCTGCTGGCCGGCTGCGCCGAGCGCACCTTCTACCTGGCGCCGGAGGCCAACAGTGTCGGCGCGCGCGACATGGGCCTGCTGCCGGCCAGCCTGCCCGGCCATGCGGCCACCGACGAGGTGGCCAGCCGCGAGCGGCTGGAGCGGCTGTGGGGCGTCAAGCTGCCGGCCCAGGCGGGCATGGGCTACGATGAGATGCTGGAAGCGGCCGCGGCTGGCCGGCTGCGCGCGCTGTACCTGGTGGGCAGTGACCCGGCCTCGCAGGGCCCGGCTGGCCAGGCCGCCCTGCAAAAGGTCGATTTCCTGGTGGTGCAGGATCTTTTCCTGACCGAATCGGCCCGACTGGCCGATGTGGTGCTGCCGGCCGTGAGCTGGGCCGAAACCGACGGCACCTTCACCAACCTGGAGCGCCGTGTGCAGCGCGCGCCGCAAACCATCGCCAACCCGCACAGCCAGGCCGCGCCTGACTGGCTGATTTTCACCGAGCTGGCGAAGCTGTGGCCGGCCGTGACCGGCGAGGCGCGGTCCGAGGGCAAGAAGAGCAAGCGCAAAGGCGGCGACGCGCCCCGGCAGTGGGGCTACGCCGCGGCCAGCGAGGTGCTGGAGGAGATCACCCGCGCCGTGCCCATGTACGACAAGCTGAACTGGGCCGCGCTGGGCGAGGAGGGCAAGCAGTGGCCGCTGGCGGGCGCGGCCGGCAGCCCGCTCTCGCCGGCCGCCGTGCGCCGGCTGGTGATCGCCGAGCGCCGCAGCCTCGCGCCCGGACGCAGCGATTATCCCTACACGCTGGTGGCCGGCCAGGTGTTGCTCGACTACGGCACGCTCTTGCGCCCGACCGCGGTGACCGAAGCTGTGGCCGCGCCGGTGGCTGCAGGCATCAACCCGGCCGACGCCGCACGGGAGAAGTTGGTCGATGGCCAGTTGGCCGCCATCAGCTCGGCAGTGGGCCAGGTTGTGCTGCCCGTTCGGCTGGATGAGACCGTGCAGCCCGGCACGCTGTGGATCCCCTATTCGTTGCCGGGCGCGCCGGCTGAGACGCTGCTGGGCAGCGCCAGCCCCGGCGTTGGCGCGGGTGTGCGCATCGCCGCGGCTGGTTAGGCAAGCGAGCGGGCTCGGTCAGGAGACCGGCCCGAGCAAGTTGACTGGTTAGGCAAGCGAGCGGGCTCGGTCAGGAGACCGGCCCGAGCAAGTTGACTGGTCAGGCAAGCGAGCGGGCTCGGTCAGGAGACCGG
>JACSRL010000393.1 GCA_014879765.1 Anaerolinea sp.
CGGCGGGTGCGAACACGTTGGTTTCGATACGCCGCAGACGGCTACTCAACCAACGTTTGGCCCGCCGGCTGAACAGTCTTAGTAACTGTCAAGAAATAACATCGCGGGTTGGCTCGGTCGGAGACCGGCCAGAGCACCAAGTTAATATTGGACAGTTACTTATCGTCACGCACCACGCATCACGCATCACTCGTCACGTATCCTTCATCCTTCATCCTTCATCCTTCCCCCCCCATGACCGAGCACTCTGCACCCGCGCCAGCCCGCCCCCGCCTGGCCGCGCAGTTGATGCTCAGTCTGGCGACGCTGGCCTTGCTGTCGGCCCTGGCCGTGGGTCTGCCGGCCATCTGGCTGGTACACAATCAGTTGGACAGCCAGGCCTGGAACCAGGTGCAGCAGGGGGTGCAGGCCAGCCAGGCGCTGTATCGCGCCCAGTTGAATGAGCTGGCTGACCTGGCCACGCTGACCGCCCAGCGGCCGTCGCTGAATGCGCTGCTGCGCCAGACCGCGGCGGCGCCGGAGGAGGCCGGCGACAGCCTGCTGGCCTACCTGGACACCCTGCGCGACGGCGCGGCGCTGGACCTGCTGACGATCTGCGACGAGAACGGCGTCGTGCTGGCTCAGGTCGGCGACGCGGCCAGCGCCGCGTGGCTGCCGCCGCTGTGTACCCTGCCGCTGGGTAGCGCGGCGCTGGCTGTCCGCGCCCCCGAGGGAGCGCCGCCGCAGGTCTGGCTGGCGGGCGTTCAGCCGCTGGCGGGCCTCGATGTGCTGGGCGACCCGGCTGGCGACGACACTGTGCCCGGCGTTGTGGTGGCCGCGCGCTGGCTGGGCCAGGCGCACGCCCAGCAGATGCGCGCCCAGACCGGCCTCGAACACACCCTGCTGGTCGACGGCGCGCCTGCGGCCAGCAGCCTGGATATGGCCGCGCCCCGCAGCGCCGCGGTCACGGAGCAGGCGGGCCGCCTCCGCTTCACCTGGCAGGGCCAGCCTTTCTACGCCGCGCGCTGGACGCTGGCGGCGGGCGTGGAGGTCGAGACGGCGCTGCCGGTGGCCGGCCTGGCCATGGCTGAGCGGCGACTGCTGGGCGTGTTGCTGGGCAGCATGGCGCTGGCCATCCTGCTCGGCCTGGGACTGGCCGCTATCCTGGCGCGACGCATCAGCCGCCCCCTGGCCGACCTGGCCGGCGCGGCCGCAGCCATGCGCAGCGGCGATCTGGCCAGCCCCATCCGCTTCGACAGCGGCGTGCGCGAGGTGGCGCTGCTGGGCGAGTCGCTGGAAGCCGCCCGCGCCGATCTGCAAACCACGCTGGCCGAGCTGCGCCGTGAGAAGGCGCTCACCGCGCACTTTCTGGCCAACGTCTCGCACGAGTTCCGCACCCCGTTGACGGCTGTGGCCGCCTCGGTGGAGCTGCTGATGGACCAGGCGGCCGATCTCTCGACCCAGGAGCTGTACGAGCTGCTGGACACGCTGCACCTGGGGGTGCTGAACCTGCACAAGCTGGTGGACAATCTGTTGGAGAGCGCCAACATCGAGGCCGGCCGCTTTCGCGTCCACGCGCGGCCGGCCAGCCTGGGCGAGATCATCGCCGACGCGGCCGCGACCATGCAGCCGCTGCTGGACCGGCATGGCCAGCGGCTGGTGGTCGAGCTGCCCGCGGCCATTCCGGTGGTCCTGGCTGACCCGCGGCGGGTGGTGCAGGTGCTGGTCAACCTGCTCTCCAACGCCAGCAATGCCCAGCATGGCCTGGCCGACGGCCAGGTTGCCATCAGCGCCCAGCCGACGGCCGATGGCCTGGCCGTGCGGGTGTCGGTGGCCGACCGGGGCTCAGGTATTCCAGCGGAGCGCCGCGCGGCGCTGCTGCATGGCCAGCGTTTTGCCGGGACCGACCGCGATACGCCCAACGGCTTTGGGCTGGGTCTGTCGGTGGTCAAGGCCATCGTCGAGGGCCACGGCGGCCAATGGGGCATGGACGAGCGGCCCGGCGGCGGCGCGGTGGTCTGGTTCACCCTGATGAAAGCATGAAAGCACTGATTGCAGACGATGACCGCGTGCTGGCCGATGTGCTGGCCTTCACGCTGCGCCGGGAGGGCTTCGAGATCGTCCTGGCCCATGACGGCGAGACGGCCGTGCAGCGCTTCGGCGACGAGATGCCCGACCTGGTGGTGCTGGACGTCAACATGCCACGGCTGGATGGCTTCGCCGTCTGTCAGCGCATTCGCAGGCTGGCCGACACGCCGATCATCCTGCTGACCGTGCGCGGCGAGGAGGACGACATCGTGCGCGGCCTGGAGCTGGGCGCGGACGATTACATGACTAAGCCGTTCAGCCCGCGCCAGTTGGTGGCCCGCGCCCAGGCTGTGTTGCGCCGCGGCCGTCCAGGCCACAGCGTGGCCACGGCGGGCCTGCAACGCGTCGGCAACCTGGCGCTGGATGCCAGCCGCCGCGAGATTCAGGCGCGGCGCGGCGACGGCGGGGAGGCGGTCGCCGGCGATGCCGTGAGCCTGACTGCTTTGGAGACCCGGCTGCTGGGTTATCTGATGCTCAACGCCGGCCACGTGTTGATGGCCGACGCCATCATCGACCACGTCTGGGGTGTAGACGGCGGCGACAGGGAGATGCTGCGCCAACTGGTGCGCCGGCTGCGCGGCAAGCTCAAGGAGCTGTACGACGGCGTGGGTGATCAAGTCACGGGCGGGCCGGTCATCGAGACGATCCCAGGCGTGGGTTATGGGCTGACGCGGGGGTGAGAGGGTGACCTATAACTTGCCACCTGCCTACTGCCTGCTTTCCTCGCGACGCCGCAGCAATTCGGTTCCCAGAACCAGCAGCAGGGAGAACAGCCCCAGCGCCAACGCCGCGCTGTAAGCCGCGACATATTGACGCTCGTCCAGGGCGCGGTAGATGTAGAGGGTGGCGGTCTCGGTGCGGCCCTGGATGCCGCCGCCGATCACCAGCACCGCGCCGAATTCACCCAGGGCCCGAGCCAAGGTGAGGGTCACGCCGTAGATGAAACCCCAGCGCAGCGCGGGCAGGGTGATGCGCCGGAAGGTGGTCCAGCCGCTGGCCCCCAGCGTGGCCGCGGCCTGTTCCTGCTGCACGCCAAAGGCCTGCAGGATCGGGACCAGCTCGCGGATCATGAAGGGCAGGGTCACGAAGAGGGTGGCCAGCGCCATGCCGGGTACGGCGAAGGCCACGCGCATGTCCAGCGTCTGCAAGACTGGCGCAAACAGCCCCTGGCGGCCGAAAAGCAGCAGCAGCATGTAGCCCACCACCACCGGCGAGACGGCGAAGGGCAGGTCGATCAGGCCGTTGATGAATTTCTTGCCGCGAAAGTCGTCCCGCACCAGCATCCAGGCCACGGCTGTGCCAAACACCGCCTGAATCGCGACCACCAACAGGCTGATGCGCAGGGTCAGGCCGAAGGCCTTTTGCACCTGCGGGTCCCGGAAGGTGGCCAGGACCGGGCCCAGGCCCTGGGCCAGCGCGCCGGCCACCAGCCCGGCGATGGGCGCGACGATCAGGATGCCCACGTAGAGCAGGACGACCGTCACCAGCGCCCGGCGCAGCCAGCGCCGGCGCCAGTCCACCGGCCGGGGCCACCGCTCGCGAGGCGTTTTGCCCAATCGGCCCGGCTGCAGGGTCATCGTCCACCCCCCTCCTGCCGGCGGCTCTGGATCAGATCCACCACCAGGATCAGCGTGAAGGCGATGGCCAGCAGGGCCACGGAGACCGCGCTGGCGCCGAAGCGATTCTCCGACTCCACCTCACCCCAGACGTAGACGGCCGCGGTCTGTGTGCGCAGCGGGATGTTGCCGGCCACAATGATGATCGCGCCGAACTCGCCCACGGCACGCGCAAAGCTGAGCAGCGCGCCGCTGGTCAGCGGCAGCGCCAGCGGCGGCAGCGTCACGCGACGAAAGATCGTCCACGGCCCCGCGCCCAGCGTGGCCGCGGCGTCCTCCACCGAACGGTCCAGGCTCAACAGCACCGGCTGCACCGCGCGCACCACGAAGGGAAAGGTCACGAAGAGCAGCGCCAGCACGATGCCGGGCGGGGCAAAGATGATGCGCCAGCCCAACGTGCGCTCCAGCCAGGCGCCGATGGGCTGCTGCGGACCGTAGAGGATCACCAGCATGACGCCTGTGACCAGGGTGGGGATGGCCAGGGGCAGGTCCACCAGAGCGTTGAGCAGCGGCTTGCCGGGGAACTCATAGCGCACCAGCACGTAGGCGGTCAGCGTGCCCATGATGGTGTTGATCAGCACCATCATGGCCGACGTGCGCAGGGTCAGCAGCAGCGCCGCCCAGGCCACCGGCTGGGTCACCGCCTGCCACAGCCCGGCCAGCCCCTGGCTCAGCCCATCCTGGAAGATGACCAGCAGCGGGATGATCAGCATCAGGGCCAGGTAGCTCAACGCGGCCGCGCGCACGCTCCATCGTCCCCACGGACGACGCCGGGAGGTGGGTGTGGTCTTGGGGAGCGGCTGCGCTTGAAGGTGGGCCATGAAGGGTTTTCTACCGCTGTGGTTTTCTGCCGCTGTAGCCGGTCTCTGACCGTGCCGGGGACGTGGCTCGGTCGGAGACCGGCCACAGCGGGTGTCTTTTTACTTCGACTGCACGTCCACCAGCGCCCTGGTGAAGACGCCGTCGTCACCGAAGATGGCCGGCGTGGCTGCGTGCCAGCCGCCGAAGTATGCGATGGTGAACAGATCTTCCACCGGCGGATACTGGTCAGCCGTGGCCTGGGCTACCGCGGGATCGACCGAGCGCAGGCCGTGCCGGGCGAAGATCTCCTGGGCCGGCCGGCTGAGCAAGAACTGCACGAAGGCCTCGGCGGCCGCGCGGCTGCCGTGCTTGTCCACGTGCGCGTCGATCACCGCGATCGGGTTCTCGATCAGGATGGTCGAGCGGGGGATGATCAGGTCATAGTCCTCGCCCTGCATCTGCGCCACCAGCACCTCGTTCTCGTAGGTGATGGCCACGTCGCCCACCCCCTTCTCGAAGTTGGTGATGCTCTCGCGGGCGCCTTTGTCCATCACAGTGACATTCTTGAGCACAGCCTTGAGGAAGTCCAAGGCGGCGGCCTCGTCGTTGGCCGGCACGCCCTCCACATAGCCGCGCAGGGCCGCACCGTACAGCGCCAGCACGTTCCACATGGCGCCGCCGCTGGTCTTGGGGTTGGGCGTCAGGATCTGCACGCCCGGCTTGGCCAGGTCGGCCCAGTCATCGATCCCCTTGGGGTTGCCCTTGCGCACCGCGAAGGCGACGATGGAGTCGCTGACCATGCCGTTGGTGGGGTTGTCCTGCCAGTCGTGGGTGATCAAGCCAGCCTGCTGAATGCGGGTCACGTCGGCCTCCAGCGACAGCGCGGTTACGTCGGCCTCGAAGCCCTCGACGATGGCGCGCGACTGGGCGCCGGAGCCCAGGTAGGACTCCTCGAAGATCACATCCTGGCCGGTTTGTGTGCGCCACTGCTGTTGAAAGATGGGGATCAACTGGCCGTAGGCCTCGCGCGGCGTGGTGTAGGCGCCCAGGATGATGGTGGTTGGACTCGTTGGTCCTGCCGTGCTGTCGCCGCCCGATGCCGTCTGGGAGGCGTTGCCGCCGCACGCGGCGCTGCTGATACTCACCACAAGAATCGCTGACAGCAATACAAGAGTTCGTCGGCTCATAGCATCCTTCCTTTCTTTCTTCCTACACCCGCACCGTGTCGATGGCGACCGGCTCACGGTACGAAGACACCGTGGAACGCACCAACAACGTGGCGCAGGGTATGGCCTCGCTCATCACCTGCCCGACCACGCCTTTGAGCGAGATACGGCCTTCCCGGTCGGCCAGCGGCGTGCCGAGCACCAGCAGGTCATAGTCGTTAGCAGCTAATTCGTGAGCGATGGCCTTGCTGACCACGCCGCTGCGCACGGCTGTCTGCGCCGGGACGCCCAGAATTTCGAGAGAGCGGATGCCGTCGGCCAGGAACCGTTCTGCGCGTTGGCGCGCCGCGGGATCATCGGCCTGTTCCACGACCGACATCAATGTGGCCTGGGCGCCAACATGGCGCACCAGACGGCCGGCGAACAAGATGTCGTCCTTGCCTGGCTCGCCAGTGGTCACAGCAATCAAAGCGTGCGTCGGCGCGTCCTGCGCCCGCGGCGCCAGCAGCAGGTTGTGCTCCCCGCTCTGCAACATACTTTCGGCCAATTCCAGACTATTGGCCTGGCCGAAGCCCATGATGATCAGATCATAGGGTTGGCGCTCAGTCTCGCGCTGCACGGCGCGCGCCGGCGGATCGTCGGTTGACCGCACGTCCAGCGCGGCCAGCCCGCTGCCCAGCGTCTCTTTGGCCTGCTGCAAGTGGCGCTGCATGGCCTCGCCTTGCAGGCCATAGCCCAGCACCACGGCGCGCGCATGGGCCAAGCGGGCGAGCTGGCCGCCCAGGGCCAGCGCGGCCTGAGCCTGCGGCGAGCCATCGGTCAGCAGCAGGAAGTGGAGCCCGGGATGTTCCAGCGCGTGGAAGTGGCGAATGCCCACCCAGACGCGCTCTCCTGGCTGCAACGGCAGGCGATCCACATCAGCCTGTTCGCGCACGGCCTCGACATAGATCGTATCGTCGCCGAAGGCCACTGGCGGCGCAATAGGCCGGACGCCGGCCAGCGGGGGCAGGCGCAAGCGCAGCCGTTGAAAGGCGCCGGAAAAGACGACCTGTTCCACCTGGCCCAGGCCAAAGGGCGGCGCAGCCAGCGTGTCCGGGTCGCTGGCAAGAACCACATCCTCTGGCCGGAAGAGCACCTGCACCCGTTGAGCCGCGCGCACCGCGCCGCCGTTGCACGCGCCGGGGTGCGGCCAGGCATTGCCTGGCTGGGACAGACTGTCCAGCCGGCGAGTGATGGGGATATGCACCGGCCCCAGTTGCACGGCGTCGGCCGAACAGCGCCCTACCAGCAGGTTGGCGGTGCCCAGGAAGGTAGCCACGAACTCGGTGCGCGGCCGTTGGTAGAGCGCCTCCGGTCGGCCTACCTCTAACAGGCGTCCGAAGCTCATGACCCCCAGCCGGTCGGCCAGCTCGAAGGCCTCCTCCTGATCGTGCGTCACCAGGATGGTGGTGATGCCCAAGGTGCGCTGGATGGCGCGCAGCGCGCGGCGCAGCTCGATGCGGATCTTGGCGTCCAGCGCGCCCAGCGGCTCGTCCAGCAGCAGCACGTCGGGCTTGATGGCCAGGGCGCGCGCCAAGGCGACCCGCTGTTGCTGGCCGCCGGAGAGCTGGCGCGGCATGCGCTGGCCCAGCCCCACCAGCCCCACCAGTTCCAGCAGCTCATCGCGCCAGCGGCGGCGTTCGGCAGCCGGCATCTTACGCAGGGTCATGCCAAATTCGACGTTGTCGGCCACCGACATGTGCTGGAAAAGCGCGTAGTTCTGAAAGACGAAGCCGACGCGACGCTCCTGCGTGGGCAGGTCGGTGACATCCCGGCCGTGCAGCAGGATGCGCCCCTGGTCGACGCCGCTCAGGCCGGCCACCATGTTGAGCACGGTGGTTTTGCCGCTGCCGCTGGAGCCGAGCAGCACGAAGAATTCGCCGTCGGCGATCTCCAGCGAGACATCGTTGACGACGGGATGGCCGCCGTAGCGCTTGGTGAGGTGTTCGAGCACGATGGACATGGCAACTCCGATTCTATCTGGCACCATAACAGCCGGCGGTGACAAAGGCTGTGACGATGGCATGACAAAGTCGTGACAAGGTGAAGCGTGATGCGTAACACGTAATGCGTAACCCGGAGTGTGCGAGGATGGGAATCGGCTGTGAGTTGCGCAGGAACGGCGCAGCTTGCCGTCGCGCCCGTTCCGGTGTACCATAGACAAGCAGACAAGGCAGACAGCCGCAGATCGCAAGTCGCCCCGTCACCCTGTCGCCCCCTCACCCTGCCACCCTGTCACCCAGTCACCCAGTCACCCCCTCACCCTGTCACCCCCTCACCCTGTCATCCCCCAAGGAGCGCACCATGAAACTGGACGTCGCGATCATGAGCAACACGCTGCGCGAGGCCGCGGGGCTGGCGCAGGCGGCCGAGGCCATCGGCTTCGATACTCTGTGGACCAGCGAGACGCAGCACGATCCCTTTTTGCCGCTGGGCGTGGCTGCGCTGCACACCCAGCGCATCGGCCTGGGCACGGCCATCGCGGTGGCCTTTGCCCGCAACCCCACCTCAGTGGCGCATCTGGCCTGGGACCTGCGCGAGGCGTCGCAGGGGCGTTTCATCCTGGGGCTGGGCACGCAGGTGCAGGCGCACATCGAGCGGCGCTTCGGCATGCCGTGGGGCGCGCCGGCCGCGCGGCTGCGCGAGTTCATCCTGGCCATGCGCGCGATCTGGGAGGCGTGGCAGAGCGGCGGACGGCTCAACTTCCGCGGCGAGCACTACAAGCTGACGCTGATGGCCCCCTTTTTCAACCCTGGGCCCAGCGCCTTGCCCCCGGTTCCTGTCTACATCGCGGCGGTCAACGCGCAGATGTGCCAACTGGCGGGCGAGCTGTGCCAGGGGCTGCACGTCCACCCCTTCCACACCACCCGCTACCTGCGCGAGCAGATCCTGCCCCACGTCCAACAGGGGCTGGACGCGGCCGGCCGGCGGCGGGGCGACATCGCCCTCTCCAGCAGCGTTTTCGTCATCACCGGCGAGACGGAAGAGGAGCTGGCGGCCGCGCGCGCGCAGGTGCGCAGCCAGGTGGCCTTCTACGCGTCGACGCCCAGCTACAGCAAGGTGATGGAACTACACGGCTGGGGAGAGGTACGCGAGCGGCTGAGCAGCCTGGCCGTGCGTCAACGCTGGGAGGAGATGCCCGCGCTGATCAGCGACGAGATGCTGGCCCAGTTCGCGGTGGAGGGCCGACCTGAGGAGATCCCCTACCTGGTCAAGCTGCGCTACGTGGGGCTGTTGGAGCGAGTGACCTTCTACCTGCCCTTCGACCCGGCGCGGGAGAAGCTGTGGCGGCTGTGGGTCGAGGCGTTCAACTAGACGGCTTGTCTGCCCGTTGTTAAAAAAACAGCTGCTCGGGCCGGTCTCCTGACCGAGCCCGGTGTTTTCATCCGCCGGGGCGCCGGGCACGACCCAGCAGGGTAGCTGACTTGATTGCTGCTTGTGAGGGCTGAACAGCCATGCTATAATCGTATCTGCTCAGGCATGGCATTAGAAACCAAGTTCTTGTTTTGCAGAAATCCGGTTTCTGAACGACCTATGTTGAAACAATCTGGAGCGATGAAACATGACAACTTTAGAGCTAG
>JACSRL010000318.1 GCA_014879765.1 Anaerolinea sp.
GTCTCGGAGTGGGTGGGGTGCTGCCCGCTGTTGGCACGTACGCGGATTTTGCAAGTCTGTTGAACGACCTAAGACCTGGTGTTTACTTCGGCCCTTGATTGCACATAGCATCACACTCGAAGGAGAGAGTTATGCGTGGTGACTCTGGAGACTGGTTCTTTCTCGCTCTCGTGCTTGTCATGAGTTGCTGGATGGTCTATATTGGCACACGAAACTATCGCAGCCCGGATGAGCACACGCCTGCGAGTCCGCTTGGGAAATACTTGTCGCAGCTCGGGCGACGCAGAAACGATCAGCACGAACCAGATGATGAACAACACCATGATGCCAGGCTGGTGAAACAAGAGGCAGCCTTGTTTATCGGGGGAGGAGTGTTGATGATCTCCGTAATTCTAGTAACAACTCTGGTGCTAATGTTGTAATGCACTTCTAAACTCGCTCATTTGTGTAAAGTCAAAGAGATGGTGCATCAATTACTGCGATCTCCAGGGCGTCCTCGCCCGGCTCTGGCGGATGCCGTGCGCCTAACCCGGCGAGGACGCCTCACGATCATTCATGGCACGATCATTCTGACCACAACACTATTTCCACAAAATGGACGGAGGAAGGTTGGCGACTGGTGATGTGACACCCAAAGTTGTTAGTGTCAAGGCTAGACCGATCCCAATAGGTCACCATGAAAGCAGTTTATTTTCAAAATTGGGGCTTGAAATTAAGCGCGATTTCTGGTAAACTATGGATAACAGTGCCCGTTCGACGATCTCCCCTCCCCCCAATCGTTGAGCGGGCGCTTCTGCGTCTGGCTCACCCGAAATTCATGCTCGCCAGCAACGCCGCCGCAACCCGCTCCTGCTGCTCCTCGCTCAGCTCTGGAAACAGCGGCAGCGACAACACCTGCTGGCTGGCCGCCTCGGCCACGGGGAAACTGCCCGGCGCTAGCCCCAGCGCGCGGTAGGCCGGCTGCAGGTGCAGCGGCAGCGGGTAGTGGATGCCCGCCTCGATGCCTTGCTCGCGCAGGCTGGCCAGTAGCGCATCGCGCTGTGGGGTGCGCACCACGTAGAGATGCCACACCGGAGCTACGCCTGCCAGCGCGTGGGGCAAGACCAGGTCAGTATCAGCCAGCAGCTCGCTGTAGCGCGCGGCCAGCCGCCGCCGCGCGGCGTTGGCCGCGTCCAGGTGCGGCAGCTTGGCCCCGAGGATCGCGGCCTGCAAGGCGTCCAGCCGGTGGCCGTAGCCCAGCTCGTCGTGGACATACTTGCTGGCGCGGCCATGGTCGCGCAGCTTGCGCAACCGGCCGGCCAGCGCCTCGTCATCGGTGGTCACCGCGCCGCCGTCGCCGTAGCCCCCCAGGTTCTTGCCGGGGTAGAAACTGAAGCAGGCCGCATCGCCCAGGCTGCCGACGCGCCGGCCGTGGAGCGCCGCGCCGTGGGCCTGCGCCGCGTCCTCGATCAGCGCCAGCCCATGCCGTTGGGCAATGGCGCGCAGCGCGCCCGTGTCGGCCGGCTGGCCGTAGAGGTGTACCGGCAGCAACGCCCGCGTGCGCGAGGTGATGGCCGCCTCCACCGCCGCCGGGCTCAGGTTGTAGGTGAGCGGGTCGATGTCGGCAAAAACCGGGGTTGCGCCGGCCGCGGAGATGGCCTCGGCCGAGGCGATGAAGGTGAACGGCGTGGTGACCACCTCGTCGCCTGGCCCGATGTTCAGGGCGCGCAACACCAGCTCGATGGCCGCGGTGCCCGACGAGACTCCCACGGCATAGCGGGCCTGGCAGTAGGCCGCGAAGGCCTCCTCGAAGGCGCGCACCTCTGGCCCCATGATGAAGCTGGTGTTGGCGATGACGCGCGCGATGGCCGCGTCGATGTCGGGGCGCAGCGCGGCGTATTGCGCTTTGAGGTCGACCAGGGGGATGGGCGGTTGGTTCATGGGATCTCCTCCACGCGCAGCCATTGGATCTGGGCAGCGACCTGCGGCTCGCGCCAGCCGGGGCCATAGCCGGCGCTGGCGGCCTGCAGGCCGTCGGTCTGCTCGATCACCTGGCGCTGGCCGCCGGCCAGATTGGCGCCCAGCACGATGGCGGCCTGGCTCCAGCGGAAATGTCCTTGTAGGTCGCTCAGCCCCCAGGCGGCCAACGCCTGCGCCGCTTGGTCGCTGAGCTGATCGCTGGCCGTGTCCTTGACCGCCGCCGCCAGCACGCTGTCGTCGTCCATCTGGCGGAGGAATTCGACCAGCGCGGCCGCGGCGGCTGGGTCGGCGTGGGTGTCGAAGGCGGCTACGGCGCGCGGCTGCCAGGTGTGGCCGTCGAGGATGGCCAGGTTGTAGCCGCGCTGGTTGGGCGTCAGGTCCACGCCGTTCAGCCAGATGTGGGCGTAGTTGCCCGCCTCCAGCCCCGCGCTCTCCACCAGCAGGCCAGGCGCTGACGCCAAAGACTCCACCGGGTAGGTCTGGCCAAAGCGCAGCCAGAGGTCGTTGACCTGCTCGCCCAGCGTGTTGGCCGGCAAGTCGAAGGTCAGCTCGCTCCACGTTGCGGGCAAGGGCTGGGCCGGTGTGTCGATGCCGTTGACCCGCAGCGCCAGCGTCTGGCCAGGGCCGGCCGCGGCCGCGGCCAGGGTGATCTGTGAGATTTCGGAAGTCGCCGGCCTGGCGGACGACGCATTTGGGGACGCGGCGGGCGGCGACTTCCGAAATCTCACAGGGGGCAGCAGCAGACGCGTCTCGCGGCGCTGCGCCCACAGCGCAGGTGGCTGCGGGCTGGCCTCAGCCGCCGGCCGTGCCGCAGCCAGCCCGCTCCAGCCCTGGCCGCGGCTGAGCGCATCCTGGGCCGGCCAGATGGTCGCCGCGGCCGCGGGCGCGGCCGGCTCGACCCGGTAGAGCCGGTGCGGGCCATCCTCCGCCGCCAGCGTGACGGGCAGATAGCGTTCGACGAAGGTCGTCAGCTCCGGCGGCGCGACGTCGGTGTGCAGCGCGATGTAGCCGATGTCCAGGGCGTGCAGCACGGCGGGGCCATCGGCCGCGGCCGCCAGCAGCAGCCGATTGTCGCCCAGGCTGGGATCGCCGGCCGCCAGCGCGGCCAGGCCATCGGCCATCTGGCTGCGGATGTGCGGGTTGGCCGCGCTGGCGTTGGCCAGCACCGTCAGCGGGCCGATCAGCGGCGCCTCCAGGAAATAGCGGAACTTCTGCTCCGGGTTGCGCGATGTGTTGCCCCCCAGCATCGGCAGGCCGTGGCGGGTCTGCCGCCACTGCTGCGACATGATGATCAGATCCTGCTTGCCGAAGACGTTGAAGCCGTTGCGCCAGCCCAGCGGCAGCTCCAGCAGCGCGCCGCCGGCCGGATCGGCCGCGACCACATCGTAGATCGTGGGAACCGCCATGCTGGCCGTGGGCAGCGGGATCGACAGGTTCTCGAAGATCAACAGGCCAGCCAGCAGCGCCGTGGCCGCGGCCAGACGCCGCTGCACGCCGCGGTCGTCGTGGCGGCGCTGCCAGGCCGCGGCCAGCCGGGCCAGCAGCCATTGGACGCCGAAGGCCAGCAGCGGGGCCACGGAGATCAGCAGCATGACGGTGAAGCGGCTGGGATAGCGGTTGCCCTTGAAGAAGGGCAGCTCTTGCAACAGACGGAAGGGGCCGGGCAGGCCGGTGTCGTGGCCGGCGATCCTCAGCGACGGCCCCAGCGCCAGCAGGAAAAAGAGCACGGCCGACAGCGTCCACAGCCAGGCCCCGCGCCGCCGGCCAACCACGACGCCGATCAGCGCCAGCGCCAATCCGGCCAGTCCCAGCGTCAGATGCTGGCCCTTGTCCACCTGCCACTGGCCGCCGTCCGGTTGCAGCGTCGAGTCGGCCGCCAGCCGGCGCACCACGCCGCCCAACAGCGGGTGCAACTGCGTCGGCAGGGCAAAGCCGGCCAGGTCGGCCGAGTAGATGTCAGCAAAGCCGCCCCCCTCCACCATGAAATCGCCCTCGGCGCGCATGTCGGGCAGCATGTTGGCCAGCACCGGCGTCAGTCCGATCATGAACACCAGCGCGAGGATGGCCAAATTGCGCAGCAGGTTCCATAGCTCGCCTGGGGCTTGTTGGTTGGCTTTGAGGGCTGTGGTCGCGATCTGCGCGAGTCGATAGACGGCAAAGAGCGCGATGAAGATGGCCAGGAAGGAGGCATAGGTCAGCTCGGCGTAGGCTTGCAGCAGCAGGAAGAGGGCGGCCAGCAGCGGCTGGCGCAGCCGCGCGGCCGGCCGGCCGCTGCGCACGATGTAGAGCAGGGCGAAGGGGACCCATTGCGAGCTGGCGATGTTGAACTGGCCCAGCGCGGCGTAGAACAGCTTGCTGGAGGAGAAGGCGTAGAGCAGGCCGGCCAGGAGGGCGGCGTGAGCCGTAAAGCGTGAGGCGTGAAACGTGAGGCGTGCCCCGCCATCACCCTCCCCTTTCCATCCGCTGTTTTCCATCGGCTGCGGTGATCCCCCTCCCAGCACCTGCAACGCCAGCAGATACGCGCCGTAGCCGCTCAACACGAACGACGACAACAACACCAGGTTGGAGGCCGTCACCAGACCCAGCGCCACTTGCAGCGGCAGGGCCAGCAGTCCGTTGAGGATGGTCAGCGTGTAGAAGGCCAGGTTGATGCCGATGGGATAGAACATCCAGCCACTTTGGAAGGGGTTGAGCTGCTGATCGACCAGGCTGTGCTTGATCCACCACAGGTTCCAGGTCAGCGCCGGGTCGTCGATGCCATCGCCGGGGACGTGGCTGGTGAACTGGATGAGCAACGGCCAGGTCAATGCCAGGCTGAGCAGGCTGTACAGCAGCAGCGCTACCAGGTGGCGGCGCAGGACGGGGCGACGGGTGGACATGGCCTCGTTATACCATCGAGCGCTGGCTTTTGCCAAGCAGAGGGGGAGGCGCGCCGGCCTGACTGGTTTCACGCGTCCTGTTTCACGTTTTTTCCATGATGTAGTAAAATTGCTACAGCAGCGAGACTATACCGTTGACCGTACAGCGGGCTCAGAAACCGGGTTTTTCTGGTGCGGCATGGTTTTCGTCTGCGCAACGGCCTCTCATGGCGCCATGATCTTGATCTGCCAGACAAAAACCCGGTTTCTAAAATCCTGAGCAAGGTAAGTGTTTGAGGAGCGTCGCCCTTGACCCTGCCGCCCGACTACCAGGCTGCCCTGGACTATATCTTCAACTATGTGGACTATGAGCGCCGCCGTTCTGTGCTCTACACGGAAGCTGCCTGGGACCTGGCGCGCACGCGGCGGGTGCTGCACACGCTGGGCGATCCCCATCTGGGGCTGCGCATCGTCCATGTGGCCGGCAGCAAGGGCAAAGGCTCTACCGCGGCCAATATCGACTCCGTTCTGCGTGCAGCGGGCCTGCGCACCGGCTTCTACAGCTCGCCGCACCTGCACACCTTCCGCGAGCGCATCCGCGTGGATGGCCAGCTCATCGCGCCGCAGGATGTGGTGCGGCTGCTGGCGCAGTGCCAGCCGGCCATCGAGGCTGTGCCCGGCATCACCACCTTCGAGATCATGACGGTGCTGGCCCTGCTGCACTTTGCCCAGCAGCAGGTGGATTGGGTGGTGCTGGAGGTGGGCCTGGGCGGTCGGCTGGATGCCACCAATGTCGTCACCCCGGCCGTCAGCGTCATCACCCCCATCAGCTTCGAGCACACCGCGCTGTTGGGCGACACGCTGGCCAAGATCGCCCGCGAGAAGGCCGGCATCATCAAGCCAGGCGTGCCGGTGGTGGTCGCGCCGCAGGAGGCCGAGGCGCTGGCCGTCTTTCAGGAGGTCGCCGCGGCCCAGGGCGCGCGCCTGGTGCAGGTCGGCCGCGACTGGCGCTGGCAGGCGCTCAGCGACGGCCTGGACGGCCAGACATTCGCCGTGCATTCGGCCGCCTGCCCGTGGCCCCTGGACGAGCTGCGCGAGCTGCGCACTCCGCTGCTGGGCGCGCATCAACTGGCCAACGCGACCACAGCCATCGCGGCCTGCGCCGAGCTGGCCAGCCAGGGCGCGCCGATCGACGCCGATAGCCTGCGCCGCGGGCTGTCCCAGGTGGTCTGGCCCTGCCGGCTGGAGGTGCTGGCCGCGCCTGCCGCTCAGTTGCCTGAACAGGATCAGGTGTCTGGGATGGGAGCGACGGTGGTGCTGGATTCGGCGCACAACGACGCCTCGGCCCGCCTGCTGCGTTCGGCGCTGGGACACTATTTCGCCGGCCGGCCGCTGCTGTTCATCCTGGGCGTCTCCAACGACAAGGACGCCGCGGGCATCCTGGCCGAGCTGCTGCCCGGCGCGGCCGCGGCCGTTTTGACCCGCTCCCGCCACCCGCGCGCGGCCGATCCGCGCGAGCTGGCGCCGCTGGCCGAACGGTATCTGCCCGGCGACCGCGTCAGCGTCGTCGACTCGGTGGCCGATGCGTTGGCCCAGTCGTTGGCGCAGACCAGCCCGGAGACCGTCATCTGCCTGACCGGCTCGCTGTTCATCGCCGGTGAAGCCCGCGAGGCCTGGCTGGCGCGGCATCCCGGCTATTTCCCGGCCGGCGACTGGGTCTATGCAGCCGAGCCGCCCGCGCCGGACTGGCAGGTGACGCAACGGCCGGCCGGCAACTGACCGCCGTGAGCGGTATTTTCCCACCAGGAGGTCACGCCATGAGAGATGTTCTGGACTCAGCGCCGCATGTTGGCGCTCGCCGCGGGCTGCTGACCGTGCTGCTGCTGGCCGTGCTGTTGACGCTGGCTGCCTGCGGCGATCGATCCAGCGGCGGCCAGCCTTCCGAGATCCTCAGCGGCTATCTGCCCGACGACTGGAAGCCGGTGAGCGGGGCGAAAAACGTGCAGGGCTTTCAGGAGATCAACATCGACGGCGACAGCGACTCTGAATGGCTTTATTTCTTTCACTACGACGGCCAGGGGGAGAACAACGGCCCCATCGGCGGCATCATCTACGACGCGCAACAGGATGTGAACACACAGCAGCCGGCCGCCTTCTTCGTGCCCTACCGCCTGTTGCCCGACTGGCGCGAGGGCAAGGGGCAGGGCTACCTGGGCGAGCAGAATGTGACCTGGTCGGAGGCGCGCATCGATCCCGATCTGGTGGAACGCCCGGCCGACGAGTTGGTGGTCAGCGGCTTGAGCGCCGGCGACCTGGTCACGCGGCTCTCCCTTTTCCGCTGGCTGGACATCGGCCGCGGCTACGGCGTGGCGCATTTTGTCGGCAATGCGGGGCTGCTCTTCGGGCCGGACGGCCGGGCGGAGGATGCCTTGATCGGCCAGGTGACCAGCTACAACCGGCTCAACGACCGCAGCCGCCTGTGCGAGAAGGTGCTGCACACGCGCCAGGGCACGGAGCTGCGCTTCGCGGCCACCCAGCCGGGCATCGTCTTCTGCCCGCTGGCCGCCGGCGCGGCCGAGGGCGTGCCCGATCAGCCGACCTACCCTGAGGCGGTGGTGGTGGCCTGGCTGCTGGGCCAGTCGCGCGGCGATCTGGCGCTGGACGACGCCGGGCTGCGGGCGGTGGTGAACCCGGCCCAGGTGCAGCGCATCGTCCACGTGCAGTATCCCGGCGCGGCCACGCTGGCCAACCGCGGCGATTTCGTCTCGGAGATGAGCGTGCAGACCGCGCTGGAGACCACCGCCGGCCCGCGCACCATCCAGTGGAACCTGGTGGAGCAGCGGCCCACGGCCGAGACCCGCACCAGCCGCTGGCGCATCGCCTCGGCCCAGGAGGTTCCGTAAGCCCATGGATTTTCTCTCCTCCTCCCCCTACCGCACCACACCTGAACAAGCCAGCCAGTGGATCGCCAGCGGCGGCAGCGGCTCGGTGGCGCTGTTGCCCGAAACGGCCAGCCCGCGCCGGGTGGGCGAGACGCTGGCGGCGCTGGCCAACGCGCACGGCGGCGTGCTGCTGCTGGGGGTCAACGCCAGCGGACAGCCGCAGGGGCTGGCCGCGCCGGCGGCCGTGCGCGAGCAGGCAGTGGCGGCCGCGCTGCTGGCTGAGCCGCCGCTGGTGCTGCCGCTGCCAGAGCTCGTGGCTGTGGCCGGTCGCGAGCTGTGCGTCGTCTACGTGCCGCCCGGCCTGTCGCAGGTCTACAGCATCAAGGGGCAATATCTGACGCGCGCCGGCAAGGAAAACCGCGTCCTGAGCACGGCCGAGCTGCGCGCGCTGTTGATCGCACGCGGGGAGGGGCATTTCGAGGCGTCCATCGTGCCGGGCGCGGGCCTGGGCGAGCTGGACGATGCCGCCATCGAGCGCTATCTGGAGCGCCTCTCCCCGCTGACGGCGCCATCCGCGACGGCGGCCTTGCTGGCGCGCGGCTGCCTGCGGGCCACGCCGCAGGGGGAGCAGCTCCCCACCTATGCCGGCATCCTGCTCTTTGGCCGCCACCCGCAGCAGTTCCTGCCTTCGGCCGAGATCATCGCGGTGCGCTACGCGGGCGCGACCATGAGCGACGAGTTCGTGCGCGAGGACATCCGCGGGCCGTTGAGCGAGCAGATCCGCCGCGCCGAGGCCTTTTTAACAGCCAACATGCGCCGCGGCATGCGCATCCGCGGCTTCACGCGCGAGGAGGTGGCCGAGTATCCGCTGGCCGTGGCGCGCGAGGCGGTGGTCAACGCAGTGGCGCACCGCGATTACAGCCTGCGCGGGGACAGCATCCGCCTGCTGATGTTCAGCGACCGCATGGAGGTCTACAGCCCTGGCCGGCTGCCCGGCCATGTGACGCTGGACAACCTGCTCTACGAACGCTTCAGCCGCAACGAGGTGATCGTGCAGGTGCTCAGCGACCTGGGCTTTATCGAGCGGCTGGGCTACGGCATCGACCGCATGATCGCGGCCATGCAGGAGGCCAGCCTGCCCGCGCCGCGCTTCGAGGAGACCGCGGCCGGCTTCCGCGTCACCCTGCTGGGCCACGGCCACGACCTGGTGAGCGCGTCGCCCGCGACGCAGCGCTGGGGCAATGAGCTGCTCAACCCGCGCCAGGAGCAGGCCATGGCTCACGTGGCTGAGCAGGGGCGCATCACCAACAGCGCGTTCCAGACCCTCTGCCCCGAGGTCAGCCCCGAGACCATCCGCCGCGACCTGGCCGACCTGGTGGATCGCGGCCTGCTGATGAAGATCGGCGAGAAGCGGGCGACGTATTACATCATGAAGTAGAGTCAATCGGGTCTCACGCAAAGACGCAAAGAAGAGAGGTAACTGCTCAGCCAGTCGTACAGAAACCGGGTTTTTCTCGTGCGGGCATGGTTTTCGTCTGCGC
>JACSRL010000425.1 GCA_014879765.1 Anaerolinea sp.
CTCGGGCCGGTCTCCGACCGAGCCCGCTACTTTCATCCACGGTTGTGCGGTCTAGCGCATGGATGTCTGTATTGGACAGGCGTTAATTGACACAGTGGGTGCAGCGTTCTACAATGGCCCCAGGAGCAGACCATGTCCCACATCCCCCTTTTCACCCCCTACCCGCTGCGCAACGTCACGGCCCGCAACCGGCTGTGGATTTCGCCCATGTGCATGTACTCGGTTTTCGCCGAGGACGGCATCGCCACCGATTGGCATCTGGCGCACTACGTCAGCCGCGCGGTCGGCGGCGCCGGACTGATCATCGTCGAGGCCACCGCGGTGGAGCCGCACGGCCGCATCAGCGCGCGCGACCTGGGCCTGTGGGACGATGCGCAGATCCCCGCCCTGGCGCGCATCGCCCACCTGATGGCCGGCTGCGGCGCTGTGCCGGCCGTGCAACTGGGCCACGCCGGCCGCAAGGCCACGGTCCCCGGCGCCATCGGCCCCAGCCCGCTGCCCTTCTCGGCCGATTACGCCCTTCCCCAGGCTATGGCCCAGGGCGAGATCGACCGGGTGATCATGGCCTTCCAACAGGCTGCCCGCCGCGCGCTGGCGGCCGGCTTTCAGGCGGTAGAGCTGCACGCGGCCCACGGCTATCTGCTGCACCAGTTCCTCTCGCCGCTGAGCAACCGCCGCGATGACCAGTACGGCGGCGACTTCGACAGCCGCATCCGGCTCACCCTGGCGGTGACGGCCGCGGTGCGCGCGGTCTGGCCGGCCGAGCTGCCGCTGCTGGTGCGCATCAGCGCCACCGATTGGGCCGAGGGGGGCTGGGATCTGGAGCAGAGCGTGGATCTGGCGCGGCGGCTGGCCAGCGAGGGGGTGGACCTGCTGGATGTCTCCTCCGGCGGGCTGACGCCGGCCCAGCAGATCCGGCTGGGGCCAGGCTATCAGGTCCCCTTTGCCCAGCGCATCCGTCAGGAGACCGGCCTGGCCACCGCGGCTGTGGGGCTGATCAACCAGGCGCAGCAGGCCAACGCCATCGTGCGCGACGGCCAGGCAGACGCGGTGTTGATCGCGCGCCAGTCGCTGCGCGATCCCTACTGGCCGCTGCGCGCGGCGCGGGAGCTGGGCGCGGAGCTGGCCGCGCCTGCCCAATATCTGCGCGGCTGGTGAGCGCCAGCCTCAGGCGTGCAGCATGAGCTGGCGCAGGGTGGGCGTTGGCTCAGGCCACTGGCCGGCCCGCCGCAAGGTGTGAATCGCCCGGTGTACCGCGCTGCGCTCGCTGAGCACGTCGTCGGGCGCCGCGGCCAGGAGGTGCTCGTGCAGATAGCCCTCCAGCAGGTTGAGGCTGGCCGCCAGCAGGGTCATGGGGTCCAGGCTGGCCAGCCGGCGGTTGAAGGCATCGTCGCCGTGGGGCCATTCGGCGCGCAGCCGGGCCAGCTCGGCCTCGATCTCCACATCCAGATCGGCGATCAGCCCGCCGTCTTCTTCAATGTCAAAGAGCGGGGCCGGTGAGGAGAGATGGCAATGGGTGTAGTTGGGATGCTGTTCGACGTGCAGCTCACCGCCCAGACAGAGGCCTTCCACCAGGTCGCCGTTGTGGGCCAGCAGATAGTAGCGCCCAAAACCCACCCGGTATCGCTGTGAGGCCTGGGAAAAAGGATGCCCGATCTCGATCTGGTCTGTGTAGTCCTCTTCGACCACGGTGAAGAGGGCCGTCGCGGCGTCGAAGTAGCGCTCCGGGTCAGGCTCGGCCAGATAGACATCCAGCCCGCCGAAGCCGAGAGGGGGATCGTAGCTGGAAGGAAGCAGGTAGTAGCCGTAGCGTTGGCGATCAGTCATGGGAGCTCGTCGTTATGCAGGTTGCGCCAGCGTGCGGATGGCCGCGGGGGTGGGCACAGGCCGGCCGCCGGCCAGCTCGATGAAACAGGTGGTCTGGCGGGCCGCGGCGTGCAGCCGGCCGTCCACCGTGAACTCAGCCGCCAGCACCTGGCGCACCGGCCCGGCCTCGGCCAGCCACATGCGCCCCTGCACCGCGTCGAAGAGGCGAATGGCTCGCTTGTAGTCGATCTCGGTGCGCAGCAGCACCGGCGCGATGCCCTGCACCTGCATGGCCGCGTCCAACGGGAAATAATCGGCCAGCATCTGCAAGCGCAGATCCTCCAGCCAGCGGATATAGACGATGTTGCTGACAATGCCCACGAAGTCGATATCGTAGGTGCGGACGGGAAAGGTGAGGGTGATCTGATGGGGCGTTGCTGACATGGCGATGGTGTTCCAGGTTTAGGGGTCGATGTGTACCACGTGTTGCGGGCTGGCCGGCAGATCTTGCAGGCCGCTGGCCAGGAAAGAGGGGTAGACGCGCATGGCCGGCAGCGCCTCCAGCGGGAACCACTGGAAGAAGAGCTGCACGCCCTGTTCGTAGCCCAGGAATGGCCCGTTCTCCATGCGCCGCGGCCAGTCAGCCGGCACGCGCATCAGAAAATAGAGGCCCAGCTCGTGGAAATCCAGCCCGCGGTACTGGAAGAAATTCTCCACCAGCCAGAGCAGGCGCACCACGTCGACTTGGATCTGCAGCTCTTCGATCATCTCGCGGCGCAAGGTGGCCGCGGCCTCTTCCCGCAGCTCGGCGCGGCCGCCGGGCAGAGCCCAGAAATTGTCGTCCGCGGCCTTGTGCAGCAGCACCCGGCCCTGGTCGATGGCCACGCCGACGATGCGGCAGGTGAAGCGTGTGTTGTCCTGGGTGAAGGTGATCATTGTCATAGTCGTATGATACACCGGTGCGGCGAAGTTGTAAACAAATGCCGGTGTGGTATACTGGGCCGGTTTCACCCTGCGCCCATCGGTCGAGAAAAGCTGTGCATCCCCTCTCCCCCTTCACGGCCACCAATCTGGCCATCACCTTTCACCGCATCCCGTCGGCGACCTGGTTGCGCCAGGCGCTGACCACCATCGGCCGGCTATACCGCTTCGTGGCGGCCGATGAGCTGCGCGCCTATCTGTGCGACGGGCAGCAGCTCAACGGCGTCTGTCACGTGACCTTCGACGACGGCGACCGCAGCTTCGTGGAGGCGGCGCTGCCGGTGTTGGAGGCGCTGGCGGTGCCGGCGACGCTGTTCATCGCGCCGGGGGTGTTGGCCAGCGGCCGCAACTATTGGTTCCAGGAGCTGCGCTATCTGCGCCAACAGGTGGACGACGCGACGATTCGCCGCCAGATCGCGGCCCAGATGGGCCGGGAGGCCGCGCAGCTCGCGCCCTACTCGCCGGTCGTGTTGTGCAAAGCGCTGCCGCTGGCCGCGATCTGGGCCGTCATCGACGGACTGGAGCGGGCGCAGGGGCTGCCGCCGGCCCCGCCCGCCAACATCTCCCTGGCGGAGGCGGTCGCGCTGGACCGCCACCCGCTGGTCGCCATCGGCGCCCACTCGCTGAGCCATCCCGTGCTGGCCAACGAAGACGATGCCGAGGCCGAACGGCAGATCGCCGGCTCTGTCCAACAGTTGAGCGCGCTGCTGGGCCGGCCGGTGCGCACCTTCGCCTATCCCAACGGCGCGGCTGGCCTGGACTACGGCCCACGCGAGCAGGCGCTGCTGCGGGCGGCCGGCGTCGAGCTGGCCTTCACCACCGACAGCGGCTATATCGGGCCGGGCGTCCATCGGCTGGCCATCCCGCGCGCCGGGCTGGCCGCCAGCCCGCGCGAAAGCAGCCTCTGGATCACGGCCAAGCTGGCGGCGATGCCCCTTTGGGATCGGCTGAAGCAGAATGCCGAAAGCCGGGAGCGGAGACAGCTTGTGGCCCTGCTGTCAGGGCAGGCCGAAACGGGCGCTGTTTGATGCCAGCGCGCAGGGGGCAACAGCGTATCTCGGAACAGCGGGGTCTACGGGATTGTCGGCAACTGCGGCAACTCCAGGCTGTCACGCGGCCCCTGGTTCAGCAACAGGCGCTCTCCGGTCTCTGGCGCATAGAGGCCGACCAGCACAGAATACGATCCAGCCGCCAGGTCACCTGGCAACTCCAGACTGTGCTGATCGACAACGATTTCATCGACGTCCCACCAATGGGTTGGATAGCGTCCCTGCTGTGGCTGCCCATCGGCCTGGGTCAACAGCTGGCCAGCGGAGTCCAACAGATGCACAAACACCGCGTAGTTCCTCTGGATCGGCGCGCGCGCCTGCCAATATAGGGTCAAGGTGGTCCGATTGTCGGCATCGACCGCGCCGAACTCATAGCCGATGAGCCCAATCTGGTCGCCAAAGCTGGCATCGAGCGCAAGCGCCGAGGAGGGCAGCAAGGCGCTGGGCCCCGTCACCTTGATCTGATCCAACACCAGTTGCTCGATTGGCTGGCCGTCGACGCTGGTCAGCGGCAGGTTCTGGCCGCTCGCCAAATCGTGCAGCCCCGCGATGACTGAATAGATGGCATTGGTGGGGGCCGTTCCTTCCACGGGGAGATCGATCTGATCGCAGAACGGTTGGCCTGGCTGCCACTGGCTGGTAGGAAAGCGCCCCAGGCCAGGGTAGGTGTTTCGCTCGCCGATCTTGCGGTCTCCGTCAGCCACCAGTTGGACGAACAGAACGTAGTTTTCGTCGGTTGTCTGGATGGGCTGCCAGCACAGCGTCACCTCTACCGACTCGCCAGGCGTCACACGATGGGGATCCACGCCGGCGGCGGTCAACTGCGCCACTGCGCCCACAGCGATTCCCACCGGTCGGAGGTTGGCCGCGCCGGACGCCGCGGCTGGCGGCTGATACGCGGCTTGGATGAAGGCCGGCGTCAACAGGGCAGACGCGGCGATCACAGCCCAGGCGGCCGCCAACAACTTGGGGGACCATTGCCGGAGACCGGCGCAGAACAGGAAGGCCAGCGGCGCCAATGCAGGAAACAGCAGACGGCCCAGCGCCCCGGTTACCTGGCTCGTCCACCACAGATAGGCTGTCAGCATCAGAATGGTATAGCCGATCACCACGCCCCATGCCATCCGGTGAGGAAGCTGGCGACGATCGCGCACCAGCAGCCACCCCAATCCTACCGCGGCCAGGATCTCGAAGCAACGCAAGACGAGATAGATCCAGGCGGGAAGTTGCACATTGTTCCAGCCGAAGGCAGCCCAAAACGTCACGGAGGTCTGCGTCCAAGAATCCACCAGGTTCCAGGCGTGTACGGCTGCCGGCCGGCCGTACTGCGTCACATGAACACCGACGCCCCAGGGGTCGCCGTAGAGTGCGGCGTTGCGCAGATACCACCAGCCGGCGATGACGAACCAAAGGCCCAGGCTCGCGGCCACGCCTCGCACGGCCAGGCGGGGTGAACGGCGCAGGATAGCCGCGGCCAGGGCAACGGCGACGCCGAACAAAGGCAACACCACAGCGCTGGTTTTGGTCAGCGCGGCCAATCCTGCAGCCAGCCCAAACAGGATCCAATAGCGCCAGCCGCGGCCGTCTTCCAGTGCTAAGATCAGGGCCAGCAGCGCCAGGCTGGAAAGCGATGCCACCAGCGAGTCGTTGCTGACAGAGCTGGCGATAAACGTATATTGAGGCAGGATCGCCGCGACGGCTGCGCTCATCAATGCCAAAGACGTCTTGCCCGTCAAGGCGCGGCCGATACCGTAGGCAGCCAGCACCGTGCCCGCCCCCAGCACCAGCGAGAGCCCGCGCAGCAGATAGAGCGGCCCCAGGTGGAGCTGCTCCACCTCGCCAGACGCGTGCAGGAAACGGTTCTTGTTATCCGGCACAGCGCCGGGCGCGGGATAGGCCCAAAAGGGATTCGGTTCCAGCGCCGGCAGCGTCAACTCCAACCTCAGTCCGCGAACAGCCAGCGCAGACAACGCGTAGAACAGCGGGGGATGGCCAGCAATCTGATAGGCCGGATTGACCTCGGGGTCAATGATCAGCGGGGGAAGCTGGCCGCGGTCGGCCAGGAACGCGACATAGGCAGCGTGCCATTCCTCGTCGGGTTTCTCAAAGATCGGCGTCAGCAACACATGCCACAGGCCGAAGATGAAATACCAGCCAAGGATGACAACCAGGGCAAATTCAGGACGACGGTAAATTTTCACGGCATCACGCAGATTGGCATGATTCAATTCGGCTCATGGTATCCTTGACCTCCGCCATTGTAGCATTGAAGTCTATGACGGTCAATGTATCCAGCGCCCAACGAACGCTTCAACCATCGCGCTGGTGAGGGGGCTTGTCACATCGCGAGCTTGGCGACATCGTTCAGGTTGCGCTATAATCGTCCCCTGCGCTTCCCTGGGAACTGGCAACCATCCAGCAACGGCCTCGATCTGAAGGGTTCGCTGTGCTGGATTCGTGGCAGTGAGATGCCCTGCCTGACCTGCTACATTTCGCCAGTTCAGTACACGCGTTCGACGCGCCGCATGGACAGCGTGCAGGCGTTCGACTTCATCCGGCTTTCGCCCCATCCCTCAGGAGTTTGTCACATGTTACCCAAGACCGCAGACGTAGTCATCATCGGCGGGGGCGTCATGGGCGTCAGCGCCGCTTATCATCTGGCCCGGCGCGGCTGCACCGACGTGGTGTTGCTGGAAAAAGGCCCCTTCCTGGGCATGGAGGCCACCGGCAAGTGCGCGGGTGGCATCCGCTACCAGTTCAGCACCGAGATCAACGTGCGCCTTTCCCTGCTCAGCCTGCCCATGCTGGAACGTTTCCACGACGAGCTGGGCCAGGAGATCGACCTGCGCTGGCCCGGCTACCTCTTCCTGCTGGACAATGCCGCGGACCTGGCCACCTTCCAGCGCAATGTGGCCATGCAGAACCGGCTGGGCGTGCCCTCGCGCATCATCGCGGCCGACGAGGCCCGCGCCCTGGCGCCGCAGTTGCAGTTGGATGATATCCTGGCCGCGGCCTGGCACGCGGGCGATGGCCTGGCCGATCCCAACGGCGTGGTGCAGGGCTATGCCATGGGCGCGCGGCGGCTGGGCGCCAAGGTTCTCACCAGCATGGAGGCCACCGGCGTTCAGGTCCATGGGGGCCGGGTGACCGGCGTGCAGACGCCGCAGGGAACCATCGCCACGCCGGCCGTGGTGGACGCGGCCGGGCCGTGGGCCGGCCAGGTGGCCGCGCTGGCCGGCGTCGATCTGCCCATCGTCCCGCTGCGCCGCCAGATCGTGGTTACCACGCCGCTGCCGGGGGTGCGGGCTGACCTTCCCTTCGCCATCGACTTCAGCCGCAGCCTCTATTTCCACCGCGAGGGGGAGGGCATCCTGACCGGCCAGTCCAACCCCCACGAGACGCCCGGCTTCGACCAGTCGGTGGACAGCGCCTGGACCGAGCAGCACCTGGAACGGGCCGCCTGGCGCTTTCCGCTGCTGAACCAGGCCGGGCTGCTCAGCCAGTGGGCTGGGCTGTACGAGATAACGCCCGACGCGCACCCGGTGATCGACCGGCTGAGCGAGCCGGCCGGCTTCTACGTGGCGGCCGGCTTCAGCGGCCACGGCTTCATGCACGGCCCAGTCACTGGGCTGCTGATCGCCGAGCTGCTGCTGGATGGCCAGGCGCACACGCTGGACATCCACCAACTGCGCTTCAGCCGCTTCGCCGAGGGAGACCTGGTGCGCGAGCACAACGTGGTGTAACAGGAAGAAGTTCAACTTCTCCGAGAAGTTGAACTTCTAAATCTGAGCGGGTTCAGGCGGGACGCGGAGAGCCACCCGTTTCGCCAGCCAGATGTCCGGCTTGCCGATGCCGTTGGCGTCGGGGATCACGCCGGCGATGACGTAGCCCTGTTTTTGGTAGAACTCGAAGGGGTGGCGCTTCAGGTTGCGGATCGACTGGATGTGGCGCGCTATGTCGGGGTAAAGATCGAGGCTGGCCAGGCTGGTCATGCCATCCTCGTCGTCGCTGCCCAGAAAGAGGGTGACGCCGCCGCGCGCCCGCACCGCGGCTTCCAGGCTGGCCACCAGCGCGCGGCCGATGCCCTCCCCCTGGCGCGCCGGATCGACCGCCAGCGGGTGCAGCTCCCAGCCGGTGACGCCATAGGCCGGCTGCGCGCCGATCCAGCCCAGCACGCGGCCGTCGCCGTCCATGGCTGCCAGGCAGAGCTTGTCCGAGTCCAGACAGCCATGAACCTCCTCTGTGGCCGCGTTCAGGTCGGGCCAGGCATTGGGCCAGTGCTGGCGAAAGGCCGCCACCAGCAAAGCCGCTGCCTGTTGGATGGCGTCAGGGTTATGGGCGGGGAATGGGGTGATGATCATGGGCCGGTATCTTGCGGGTTGCTGGGGTTTAGACTGTGGACTACCTGGTGTAGCGCTTGGCAAGCCAGGAACAAGCAGGTATAATCGCTGGCAGTGAGAAGTTCAAGATGCTTCCGAAAGTTTCGCACAACAGAGGCTTACAATGAATAATGACGTAACGTTGACCAATCTTATGACTGCTGTTCAGTTTGTTCAGGCGCCAACTGGACGCCGTCTGGCAGTCATGGATGCCGAGGATTGGATCGATCTGATGGAATGGCTCGAAGAAGCAGAAGACCGGCAGATTATACGTGCCAACCTGGAGCGCTTGCGCGTTGGCCCTGAAGCTTCAGGCGCCTTGCTACTGGAGGCCGTGCTGGATGAGCTATAGGGTATGGATTGACCCGTCAGCCGTCTTCGAGCTCAAAGGGACGCCTGGGCATGTGCGCCAGCGGCTTAAGCGAGCGATGCTGGCTTTGGGGAATGATCCGCGACCGCCTGATAGCAAACAACTGGACTGGCTATCTGAGCGTTTTGAGCCAAGGCGACTGAAGTTGCGCAACTGGCGAGTCGTGTACGCGGTAGACGATCAAGCCAATTGGGTGTGGGTGCTGGCCATACGTAAACGGCCGCCTTATGACTATGATGATCTCGATATTTTATTTCAACTGGTAGGGTAGAGGTCGTGACAAGATTTCAAAGATACCGTTGCGCTGGCCCGCTGACCCTGCCAGAAATAAGTACCTGTCAAAAAATAACGTCGCGGGCTGGCTCGGTCGGCCCCGTCCGGGGTGCTTCGCAAAGACCGGCCAGAGCACCAAGTTAATTTTGGACAGTTACTAAGGTTCTGTCACGTCACATCCCCCACACCGCGATGGTGGCACTGCGGTAGCTTTCCTGGCGCTGGAAGATCTTCTCTTGCCATGGCCTGTCCGGTGTGCGGTCGAAGATCACCAGGTGGCCCTCCGACGCGCCGGTGGCGTCCATGTAGGCCCAGGTCTGCTCCAAACCCTCGCCGATCGTCTGCTTCAGCGACCTGTAGA
>JACSRL010000313.1 GCA_014879765.1 Anaerolinea sp.
CCGAGCCCGCTGTTTCCATCCACGCCGCTCGGGCCGGTCTCCTGACCGAGCCCGCTGTTTCCATCCACGGTTGTGCGCAATACGTTTGGACGTCCGTTCACTGTCAACTGTTCACTGTTCACCGTTGACTGGTCCCCGTACACCGCCGGCGCCGCGCGCAGCCATTCCGGCTCTTCCAGCGCAAAGGGGCTGTCATCGTCCACGGCATCGCCGGCCTCATAGCCATAGTTCGCTGCCTCGCCCGCGTCGGCGATCCTGAGACCGGCGCCGCTGGGCGCAGACCATGCCGGCGCCGGCGCGGGACGCGGCGCAGCCGCCGGCCGGCCGGCGCCGTTGCCATCCACGAAGAGCGGCGCGCCGCGCAGGCTGGCGTAGGGATCGCCCTCGTCGGCCGCCAGGGCGCGGTTCAGGTAGGTCTGCACCGAGTCGCACAGCACATTGACCGATTCGCCGCGCTTCTCCGCCTTGCCGCGCACCAGCACGATGCGATCCTGCACCCACAGCTCCTTGCTCTCCTCCCAGGTCTTGGGGAAGACCACCACATCGCACTGGCCTTGCAGGTCTTCCAGGGTGACGAATGCCATGCGGTCGCCCTTTTTGGTGGTGATCTGGTTGACGCGCACCACATTGCCGGCCAGCACCACCGATTTGCCCACCTGCGCCTCGCCCAGCTCGCCGCAGGTGCAGGTGATCACTCCGCTCAGGTCTACCGCCATCTGCTGCAAGGGGTGCGACGAGACGTAGACCCCCAGCAGCTCCTTCTCCATCTCCAGCCGCTGCTTGGGGCTGAGCGGTTCCACCGCGGGCAGGGTCAACGTGGGCGCGAAGCTGGCGGTCGTCGCCAGCCCGCCGCCGAACAGGTCGAACATGCTGAGCTGGCCCGCCTCCTCGGCCTCGTGGCGCGAGCGGCTGACGCCCACCAGTTGCTCGATGCCCTCCAGCAACTGCGCCCGTTCGCCGAAAGAATCCAGCGCGCCGACTTTGATCATGCACTCCAGCGCCTTCTTGCCCACCTTGCGCAGGTCCACCCGCTCGCACAGCGCCTCCAGCGTGGGGAAGGCGCCCGCCTGGCGGCCGGCCAGGATCGCCTCCACCGGCCCCTCGCCCACGTTCTTGATCGCGGCCAGCCCATAGCGGATAGCCGCGCCGGGCGGCGTCGGGAAAGGATAGGCGATGTGCAGATCGCGCGCGGCCGGCCCGGAGCCATCGCTCTGCTCCACGGTGAAGTTGAAGCCGCTGGCGTTGACGTCTGGGGGCAGCACCTCGATGCCCATGCGCCGCGCCTCGGTGATGTAGTAGGCCACCTTCTCCGGGTTGTCCCGCTCCACGTAGAGCATGGCAGCCATGTATTCCAGCGGGTAGTGGGCTTTGAGGTAGGCGGTCTGCACGGTGATCACGGCATAGTCAGCAGCGTGCGCCCGATTAAATCCATACCTCGCGAAACCCATCAGCGCGTCCCAAATAGCATCCGCATCGCCGCGTTTGATGCCCGACCTCTCCGCTGCGCCTTTGGCGAAGATCTCGCGATGCTGGATCAGCGTTTTCTCCGACTTCTTGCTGATCGCGCGGCGCACGTTGTCAGCTTCGCCGGCCGTGTAGCCGGCAATGTCGGTCAGGAGCAAAATCACTTGTTCCTGGTAGACACAATTGTGGACGATGATGCCATTGGCTACAAAGCTGTGCAGACCCTCTACCGTGAGGTCATAAACGTGTTCCTGCCCAGCTTCCTCGATGGCAATGATTTCGTTCCATCGGACTTGGAGGCTTCGTTCGGTGTTGGGCAACGGCAATCGGCCGGTGAGATGCTCTACAACACGCGCCGGAATGCGATGGCGCTCACGCTTGTGGGAGTAGAAATGTTGGCGGTCGATGCCATGCTGACGCATCAAGGCGTTGTAGGAGCCTGTCCAGACACTGTCAAGCTCTTGCAAGAAGTGGGCGCGGGAGATGCCTGGGGCGCCAACTCCAGTGCAGGAGATTGTCCGCTTTGCGCTGATCATGTGGGGCTGGATCAACGACGCCCAGAGCCTGGTGTCATACACTGTTACCTGATAGCTTGGTATCTTTTGCGGATCCAAGCCGTTGTGCGCGGCTTTTGTGTATTGCGCTGTGTGGATCACCGACGAGATCCCTATCCGCATCAAAAGCGTCTGGATGTCATCGGCCAACTGACGAGAGACTGTTTTGTAATGACACAGCTTGTGCCCCATATAGCCATCGCCGTCCCACAAGGATGCCAGGAAAAACAAGATATCCTCCTGGCCAAGCTGAAAAACGAAATCGGGAATAAACTTGTCGTGACTGCTGACACCACCAGGATTGCTGCCCCGTGCATCTTTGAGATGTAGCCCGCGCAGCCAGGCCAACAGCCCGTTGGGAGCATGGTAATGCAGTCCGGCATCATGGCTCTTAGCTGCGCCAATGCGCGTGACCCCGCGTATTTGTTGCGTAAAGGTTGGTTTCACATCATCGAAAGCTTCCAAACAGCGCAGATACTCGCGCAACATCGCCGGGTCTTTGGAAACGAAATCCGCCAGTGTGCCGCTGGTCAAGCTGCCATCGGCGATCAAATAGGCCAGGACCCGGAGGCGACGCCGATCAACCGGCTGTGGAGCACTTGCTGGTCCGAACAGGCTGAACGGCGTTGCCACATAATCGCCAGGTCTTAGTTCGCACAGCGGGCGCCAGCCCTCCTCTGTCAACAGGCGATGGTCGCCGGTAACTTTGATCCGCGCTCCGCTGCGCAGCGTCAGCTCAAAAACAGGCTTGAAGCCATTGTCGATCCAGTGCGTGACCCTCCCGGTGGCCGGCTGCCACTGCTCGTTCACCCCCTGAATTTCCAGATCCGATACATGCTCAAGTTCGTCCAGCCGATACCGTTTGCCTGTCCGGGCATCCATCACCACCGCATCTCCGCTGACACACACGCCATAGGTCTCGGCCAGGATCGGCTCCAACGCCGGATGGACGTATTCGGCTTCCTTCCGGCCGTGCATCACAGCCACGTACTCCGGGATAAAATCCATCGGCCCCGGCCGGTAGAGGCTGATCGCGGCCACGATGTGGTTGAACTCCCGCGGCTGCATCTCGGTCAACATGCGGCGCAGGCCCGCGCCTTCCACCTGGAACACCCCCGACACCTCGCCGCTGCTCAGCAGCTTATAGCTCGCCTCGTCATCCAGCGGGATGTTGTCCAGCGTCCACTCGACGCCGTGCCGCTGGCGGATCAGTTTGGTCGCCTCGCGCATCACCGTCAGCGTGGCCAGTCCCAGGAAATCGACCTTGAGCAGGCCGATGCTCTCGCAGATGGGGAACTCGAACTGGGTGACGGCCTCGGTGATGACCGCCTTCTGCGGCCGCATCACCGGCAGATACTCGGTCAACGGCTGGTCGGTGACGATCACGGCCGCGGCGTGGGTGCTGGCGTGGCGCGCCACCCCCTCCAGCGCGCTGGCCGTGTCCAGCAGCTCCCTGACCTTGGCGTCGCCCTGATAGAGCTCGATCAGCTCCGGCACGGCCAGCTCCGGCTTCTTCTCATCCTGGCCCAGGCACTGCTCGATGGTCACCGGCTTGCCGGGAATGGCCGGGATCTGCTTGGCGATGCGGTCCACCTCGGCCAGCGGGATGTCCAGCACGCGCGCCACATCGCGCACCGCGGCGCGCGCCTTCATGCGGCCAAAGCTGACGATCTGCGCCACATGCTCCGCGCCATACTTGTCGATGGTGTAGCGGATCATCTCTTCCCGCTGGTCGTCGGGAAAGTCCAGGTCGAAGTCAGGCATGGTGACGCGGCCGGGGTTGAGGAAGCGCTCGAAGACCAGGTTGTTGCTCAGCGGGTCGATGCCGGTGATGCCGGTGGCGTAGGCCACGATGGAGCCGGCGCCGGAGCCGCGCACGTTGTACCAGATGCCCCGGCCGCGCGCATAGCGGCACAGATCGGCCACGATCAGAAAATAGACGTCGAAGCCCATCTGGTGGATGATCTTCAACTCGTGCTCCTTGCGCGCCTGCACGTCGGCGTCGTCGGCCCGCTCCGCATAGCGCCAGCGCAGGCCATCCTCCGTCACTTCCTGCAGATAGCTCTGGTAGCTGTGTCCCGCCGGCACGTCGGTGTCTGGCAGGTGAAAGCTCTTGTCCTCCAGGTTCACCTGGCACATCTCGGCGATGCGCAGGGTGTTGCTGAAGGCGCTTTCCGGCAGCTCGATCAGCGGCCGGAAGGCGTCGCGCATCTCCTGGCCGCTCTTGAGATAGTAGCTGCCGTCGGACATGCGCATGCGGTCGGACTGGTGGAGCAGCGACGTGGTCTGCACGCAGAGCAGCACGTCATGGTAGCGCGCGTCGCCCGGCTCGACATAATGCACGTCGTTGGTCGCCACCAGGCCGATCTCGTGGCGTTTCGACCAGTCCAGCAGCGTCTTGTTGACCTCGCGCAGCGACGGGATGTCGTGCTCTTGCAGCTCGATGTAGAAGCGGTCCTTGCCGAAGATGTCCAGGTACCAGTGCAGCCGTTCCAGCGCCAGCTTTTCCTGCGGCCGCGCGCCCTTTTCGCCGTTGAGCAGCGCCGGCACCTCGGCCGCCAGACAGCCGGTGGTGCAGATCAGCCCCTCGCTGTGGCTGGCCAGATAGTCGGCGTCGATGCGCGGCCGGTAGTAGTAGCCCTGCATCTGCGCGTCGGAGCAGATCTTGAGCAGGTTCTTGTAGCCGGTCTGGTTCTGCGCCAGCAGCAGCAGGTGGTGGCGGTCCTTGTCCTGCACCGAGTCGCGGCCCTGCATCGGCCGGCCCCAGCGGGTGAGGTAGGCCTCCACGCCGATCACCGGATGGATGCCGGCAGCCTTGGCCGCGCGGAAAAAGGGGATCACCCCGTGCATGGTGCCGTGGTCGGTCAAGGCCAGCGCGGGCTGGCCCAGCCGCTGGGCGCGCTGCACCAGCTTCTCGACCCGGCCCAGGCCGTCGAGCAGGGAGAACTCCGAGTGAACGTGGAGATGAACGAAATCGTTGGACATGGCGGTGCGTGAGGAGTGAAACGTGAAACGTGAAACGTGAAACGTGAAACGTGGCGCTCTGGCCGGTCTTGTGAGCCCTGGCCCTGTTCCTATGCCGGATCGCGTCCGATTATAGCACGGCTGGCCTGGCAGCGGCTAGTTGCATCTGGGTTATCGCCGCGCGCGGCACGACTTTTAAGCTACACCATGAAATCGCTATTTTCCGCAGAACGATCTGAGAAGATCGTCCTGCCTTCCTATTCCACTCACCCACACCAGACGGCTTCCCGCCGGCCGCGCAGCGCGCTGATCAGGGTGATGCCCTGGCAGCGCGCCAGATCGTCCAGCCGCAGCGTCTGCTCGTGCAACTGGCCCGTTTCCAGCAGCTCTGCCCGCAGCACGCCGGCCAGCAGCCCGCTGGCCACCGGCGGCGTCACCAGCCGGCCGTCCAGCGCCAGCGCCAGGTTGGCGATGGTCGTCTCGGTCAGCTCGCCGCGCCGATTCCACAGCAACACCTCGTCGCAGTCCGGCCGGCTGGCCCGCGCCTGCTCGTACACGGCCCGCTGGCTCGTCTTGTGGTAGAGAAAGACATCCTCCTCATCCACCGGCGCGGCCGCCAGCCCCAGCCGCACCGGCCCAGCCGCGGCCGGGGCCAGGGGCTGCGCCTCCAGACGCCACTGGCCGCGCCGGTCAACCAGCAGGCGCAGCCGGGCCGGGTCAGGCAGCTTGGCCGCATCCAGTGCGGCCAGCTCCTGGCGCAGCGCGGCCAGATCCAGCGCAAAGCCGAAGTACTCAGCAGAGCCGGCCAGGCGCGCCAGATGGCGCTCCAGCCGGGCAATGCCCGCCTGGGCCGTCCAGCGCATGGTCTCCAGCAGCTCGAAATCGGGAAAGCGGCGGCTGAGCACTTGCGCCTTGAGCTGGCACTCGGCATATTCGGCGTCGGCGTCGGAGTCCCAAACGATGCCGCTGCCCATGCCATAGCTGGCCCGGCCCGCGGCCCGGTCCACCAGCGCCGTGCGAATGGCCACGTTGAAGCAGGCGCGCCGGCCCGGCGAGAGATAGCCGATGGCGCCGGTGTAGACCCCGCGTGGCCTGCCTTCCAGCCCGGCGATCAACTGCATGGTGCGCACCTTGGGCGCGCCGGTGATGGAGGCGCAGGGGAAGAGCGCGGCCAGGATCGCATCCAACGGCGCGTCGCTCTGCGCCTCCACCGTGGAGGTCATCTGCAAGAGGGTGGGGTAGCGCTCCACCTCCAGCAGGCCGGGCACGGCCACGCTGCCGAAGCGGGCCACCCGTCCCAGGTCGTTGCGGATCATATCGACGATCATGATGTTCTCGGCCTGATCCTTGACCGATGCCCGCAGCTCGGCCATGCGCTGGCGATCTTCGGCCAGGGTGCGGCCGCGCGGCGCGGTGCCCTTCATCGGCTTGGCGATGATCCGTTGGCCGTCGATCTGCACAAAGAGCTCCGGCGACGCCGAGCAGATCACGTGGCGCCCCAGGTCGATGAACGCGGCATAGCCGCCCCGCTGCGCGTTGGCCAGGTCGACGAAGAGTCCCCAGGGATCCCCCTGCCACGCGGCGTCCAGGGCGATGGTGTAGTTGACCTGATAGCTGTCGCCGCGGCCGATGGCCTGCTTGATCTGGCCGATGGCCTGGCGATAGCCGGCGATCGGCTGGCTGGGCTGCCATTGGCCCAGGGCATACGAACCGCCGGCCGGCAGCCGTTCCCAGACCGCGGGCGCGGCATAGAGGCCAAACCAGAGCAGCGGCAGCGGGCCGGGCGGCTGCACCGTCAGCGCGCGGTCGAAGCCGGGCGCGGCCTCGTAGCTGATAAAGCCGGCCGCGTGCAGGCCCTCGCTTTCTACCGCCGCCACGACGCGGCGCAGCGCAGGCAACACCTCCGCCGCCGCGTCCACGGCGACCACGCGCACCGGGTTGGCGAAGTGCAGCCAATGATCATGATCTTGAATGACTACCGTTAAGGGGGAATCGACTGGCATGGCATAAGGCGTAACGCAACCCGCCGGATTGCGACTGGCACAATCCGGCGGGTTGTACTGCGTGACTCAACGTGGCTCGGTCGGAGACCGGCCACAGCGGGGCTCGCTCACAGGGGCTCGCTCACAGGGGCTCGCTCACACCGGCACGGGGAAGTGCTGGCAGAGCGCCTGCACCTCGCGCTGGATGCGGGCTTGCAGCGCCTCGTTCTCCACATCGCGCACGATCTCGCCGAACCAGGCCGCCACCTGGCGCATCTCGGCCGGGCCAAAGCCGCGCGTGGTGATGGCCGGCGTGCCCAGGCGGATGCCGCTGGTGATGGTGGGCTTCTCCGGGTCGTAGGGGATCATGTTCTTGTTGGTGTGGATGCCGGCGTTGTCCAGCGCCAGCTCGGCCGCCCGGCCGGTGACGCCCACCGGCCGCAGGTCCACCAGCAGCAGGTGATTATCGGTGCCGCCGCTGACCAGCCGCACCCCCTCTTCCACCAGCCCGGCGGCCAGCGCCTGGGCGTTGTCCAGGATTCGCTGGGCATAGCCGCGGAACTCCGGCTGCAAGGCCTCGCCGAAGGCCACCGCCTTGGCCGCGATGGCGTGCATCAGCGGCCCCCCTTGCGTGCCGGGGAAGACCGCGCTGTCGATCTTTCTGGCCCATTCCTCGGTGGAAAGGATCAGCCCGCCGCGCGGGCCGCGCAGCGTCTTATGGGTGGTGCTGGTGACCACGTCGCAGTAGGGGATCGGATCGGGGTGCAGGTCGGCCGCCACCAGACCGGCGATGTGGGCCATGTCCATCAGCAGGCGCGCGCCGGCCGCATCGGCGATCTGGCGCAGGCGGGGGAAATCGAACCAGCGGGGATAGGCGCTGGCGCCGGCCACGATCAGCTTGGGCTGATGTTCGGCCGCCAGAGCCGCGACGTTGTCGTAGTCGATGGTCTCGCTGGCCTGGTCGACGCCGTAGTGAACGAAATGGTAGAACTTGCCGCTGAAGTTGACGCTGGAGCCGTGGGTCAGGTGGCCGCCCTGGTCCAGCTTGAGGGCCAGCACCGTGTCGCCCGGCTGGATCAGCGCCAGGTAGGCGGCGGCGTTGGCCTGCGCGCCGGCGTGGGGCTGGACGTTGGCGTGTTCGGCGCCGAAGAGCTGTTTAGCGCGGGCGCGGGCCAGATCCTCGGCGATGTCCACCGCGTAGCAGCCGCCGTAGTAGCGTTTGCCGGGATAGCCCTCGGCGTATTTGTTGGTCAACACCGAGCCCAGCGCGGCCAGCACCGCGCGGCTGACGTAGTTTTCCGACGCGATCAGCTCGATGCCGCTGCTCTGACGCCAATACTCCACCTGGATTGCATCGAACAGTTCCTGGTCGCGCTGGTGCAGCTCAACCCGAGGGTCGGGTGTGGTATCCCAGGCGGGAACCGCAAAGGCGGTCTCATCCATCGAATGAGTCATCAGAAATGCCTCCTCAGGCCACGAATTTTACATGATGCGCGTCTTTGGCGCATCCGCGGTCAGCCGGTGCGCTCGGAACGCGCGGCGCGCGCGGCCACCAGGGCCACCGATCCAGCCACGGCCGCGTTCAGCGAACTGATCTGGCCGCGCATGGGGATGCGCACCAGCCAGTCGCACTGTTCCCGCACCAGCCGGCTCAGCCCGCCGCCCTCTGCGCCCACCACCAGCGCCAGCGCGCCGCTCAGATCGCTGCGCAACAGTTCCTTGGCCTCGGGCCGGTCATCCAGGCCGACGATCCAGACGTTGCGGCGTTTCAGCTCCTCCTGGACACGGCCGATGTTGGTGACCTGCACGATCTGCAAGTGCTCTACCGCGCCGGAGGAGGCGTTGCAGACGGCCGGCGTGATCGCTGCTGAGCGGCGTTCGGGCAGAACGACGCCGTGTACGCCCATGGCCTCGGCCGTGCGCAGCAACGCGCCCACGTTCTGCGGGTCCTCCAGGTGATCCAGCAGCAGCAGCAGCGGCGGCTCCTGGCGCTGGCCAGCCCGCGTCAGCGCCTCTTCCAGGGTGGCATAGGGATAGGCGCTGGCCTCCAGCGCCAGCCCCTGGTGGTTGACGTCGGCCAGGGCGCGTTCGAACTGCTGCTTGTCCACCTGCTGGACGCGGCAGTTGGCCCGGCGGGCGATCTGGACGATCTCTTCCACCAGGCCGGTCTGCTTGAC
>JACSRL010000470.1 GCA_014879765.1 Anaerolinea sp.
TGCTGCTGATGGTTTTCTACGCGCCGACGCCGCAGCGGGCCTATGGCGACGTGCTGCAGTTGGCCAGCCGCGTGCCCTTTGGCCAGTTGGCGCGCGACCTGCACCGCCTGGCGGCCGAGGCGATGATCATCGTCGTGGTGTTGCACATGCTGCGCACCTTTCTCACTGGCTCCTACAAGCGGCCGCGCCAGTTCACCTGGGTCAGCGGGGTGGTCTTGCTGCTGCTGACCTTGCTGTTGAGCTTCAGCGGCTATCTGTTGCCCTACGATCAACTGGCCTACTGGGCGGTGACCATCGGCTCCAGCATGGCCGACAAGATCCCGCCGGCCGCGCTGGGCAACGCGGTCAAGCTGTTGCTGTTGGGCGCGCCCAGCGTGGGGCCGGCCACTCTGCTGCGCTTCTATCTGCTGCACGTGCTGCTGCTGCCGCTGCTGCTGCTCTTCGTCTTTTTCGTCCACTACTACAAGGTGGTTCACGTGGGCATTTCGCTGCCGGCCTCGGAGGAGGAGGTGGGCCAGGACACGGCGCGGCGTGTGCCCGCGGCGCGGCGGCGCACCTATCTGCCGGAGCTGGCCACGGGCGAGGCGGCCCTGTTGGCCGCGGTTACCGTGGCGCTGTTGGCGCTGATCGCCCTGGGCATCTACCCCGGCGCGCCGCTGGAACACCACGCCAACCCCCTGAGAACCCCCACCCACACCGAGGCGCCCTGGTATTTTCTCTGGGTGCAGGGCCTGCTCAAGCTGGGCGACGCGACGCTGATGGGGGTGTTGCTGCCTCTGGCGCTGGTTCTGGCGCTCTTTCTGTTGCCCTACCTGGATCGCAACCCCAGCCGGCGCGCGGCCGATCGGCGCGGCGCCATCTACATCGCCATGATTCTCTCGGCCGCGCTGGTGGTGCTGACCTGGATGGGCACCCCCCAGTACGGCGTGCGGCTGGCGCCGGCCGAGGAGATCGCCCAGCAGGTGCTGCCGGAGGAGGGGGCCGGCCTGGTCAGCGCGCTGTCGTGGCAGGATCTGCCGCCGGGCGACTGGGACACCCGCACCTACGCCGCCAGCAGCGCGCCGCCGGCCCTGCGCCAGGCGCTGGCTCAGATCCAGCAGAGGCTGGATGGGGAGGATGCCCGCGCGCGGGCGGGCGGCGGGCCGGGGCTGCCGGCCGGCTATGCCAAGCTGGCCATCGAACAGTGGCAGCCGGGGCTACGCAAGGTGACGCTGCGCGTCTTCTGGCAGGACGCGCGCGGCGATTGGCAGACGCTGGAGCGGGCCGGTTTTGTGGCCGAGGCCGCCGCGGGAGGGGGCTAGGCCATGTTGAGACAGAGCGCGCTGGCCTTGCTGGCCTTGCTGGCGCTGGCCGCGCTGCTGGCCGCGCTGGCCTGGCGCGAGCCGGCGCGCATGGCCGACCGTGAGGCCGCCATCGCCGCGGCCGCGGTCGAGAACGGCGCCAGCCTTTACCGCAGCCACTGCGCCGGCTGCCACGGCGTGGCCGGCCGCGGCATTCCCGGCCTGGCGCCGGCGCTGAACCATCCCGACTTCTTCCAGCGCCGCCTGGAGGAGGTGGGCTACCCCGGCACGCTGCGCAGCTACGTCGAGGCCGCCATCGCGGCCGGCCGGCCGGTCAACCAGGGCCAGTACAGCGCGCTCATGCCGGCCTGGAGCCAGGCCTACGGCGGCGCGCTGCGGCCGGACGAGATCGAGGATCTGGCCAGCTTCATCCTGCACTGGGAGGCCGCGCCGGTTGCTGCGCCGCCGGCCGGAGGCGTGGCCCCGTCGGCGGCTGTCCAGCGCGGCAAGGCGGTCTACTTCGGCCCGGCCGGCTGCCTGGGCTGCCATGGCCAGCCGGGCAGCGGCGGAGTCAGCGGGCCAGACATGGCCGGCATTGCCCACCGCGCGGCGCGGCAGCTTCCTGGCCTGACGGCCGAGCAGGCGCTTCGCCAGTCGATTCTGGCGCCGGGCGCGCAGATCGCCGACGGCTGCCGCTCGACCGTCTGTCCCGACCTGATGCCGCGCGACTACAGCGCCCGCCTGAGCCAGGCCGATCTGGACGCGCTGGTGGCCTATCTGCTGACGTTGGAGGAGGGTGGGCCGGCCAGCGCCCAGCCAACGGCCAGGCCAACCGCCGCGCCGTCGGCCGCGGCGACCACCCCTGTGCCGCCCTTGCGCCATCCCGGCGGCGACCGCGCGCTGGGCGAGACGCTCTATATGCAGGAGTGCGCCCCCTGTCACGGCCCGCGGGGCGAAGGGGGCTGGGCCGGCAGTTTGGCGCCGGTGTTCGCCAGCGTCGATCCCTGGCAGTACGTGCGCGCGGCCATGGAGCAGGGCATTGCCGGCGTCACCATGCCGGCCTGGGGCCAGCGCTACGGCGGGCGGCTGGATGAACAGCAACTGGATGCCATTGCCGCCTACATCGCGGGCTGGCCGGACGGGCAGACGCGCGGCCAGGCTGTGGCCGCTGCCGGCCCCTCCTCTCCTTCCCCAGCCTTGTTGGGGTTGGCTTTGGTGGGATTGCTTGTGGCCGGCCCCGCCCTGTTGGCCAGCTTCCGTTGGGGCAAAAAGACGCCGGCGCCGCGGCTGGAGGAGTGAGCAACGAAGAGAGCGATGCCAGCCGCGGCGCCGGGCCATACATACACCGAAGCCGCCAGGGGGTATGGCGATGAAGGGGACGATGATGACGGCTTCGGTTCTGTATCTGGTTGTTTGACACGTCGAATCGCCGCGCCAGGGCACAAGGGGAGGACAAATTCAACGCATCTGTATTATACATCGGATCCGGCGCGATTTTCCTTACATTTTGCTGACAATTGTATCAAATCCTCCTGACGCGTCCCCCACGCGGCGTTCGCATCGGAGGATGCGAACGCCGCTGGGCGTGGCTCGGTCGGAGACCGGCCACAGCAGGTTGTCATGGCACATGGGTATGGTGATTCTGTGTGGCGTATGCCCCAGGGCGGGGAGACCCCGCCCCTACGACGATGGATGCCGCGCGGCGGATGGGGCGGGGAGACCCCGCCCCGACGGTGGATGCCATGACGCGGTAGGGGCGGGGTGTCCCCGCCCTGGGCCGCCGACCGAGACATGGCACATGCGTATGGTGATTCTGTGTGTCGTATGCCCCAGGGCGGGAAGACCCCGCCCCCCACGGTGGATGCCATGACGCGATAGTTGATCCCGCGGATATAAAAAGGGCCTCAGCACAAGCTGAGGCCCTTCTTTTCAGAAAGCGGAGCGAGGGCTAGGCAGCCATGCCGCGCCGCCGGTAGAGCAGGAACGCGCCGCCCGCGGCCAGCAGGCCGGCCAGCAGCCCGAAGACCGCCGCGCCATTCTGGCTGCCGTCAGCCTCCATGCCGCTCAGGGTCACAGCCGTTGGCGCCTGGAAGAGCACGCTGACCGGCCCGTGCATGGTCGTCGCGCCGTCCAGCTCGACATCCTCCAGCTTGTACCAGTAGGTCTGGCCAGCCTGGACGTCGAGGTCCTGGTAGCTGTAGGCCGCGCCTTGGGTGCTGCCCGGCGCCGCCGAGGGGGTGAAGCCCAACAGCGTGTACTCGCCGTCAGCCGTCAGGCTGCGGTAAAGGTTGAAGCCGGCGTTGTTGAGCTCGCTCACCGTCTCCCAGGAGACCAGCACGTGGTCAGCCTGGGCGTTGGCCTCGAAGCCCGCCAGCAGCACCGCCAGCGTCTGGTCGGTGCGGTAGTCTTCCACCTCGCCCGAGGCAGCGCTCCCCGTGGGGTTGGCGATGTCGCCGGCCGAGAAGGCGATGCGGCAGCGAATGTAGGAGATGCCCAACGAGGGCGGGGCGAAGCCCGTCAGTGTGACGGTGTAGTTCGCGCTGCCGCTGCTGGCCGGCACAGCCACATTGGCGGATTTCTCGCCGGTGTCCAGGAAGTCGCCGTCGCGGTTGAAGTCGATCCAGCAGACCATCACCGCCGCGTTGTTGGTGGTGTTGGTGGCGCGCACGGTCATCTGGATCATGGTGCTGTTGGTGAGGATCGGCGGGATCGTGCTGATGCCATCCTCGTCGTCCACGTTGGTGGTGTTGTCAGCCGTGGCCAGGTTGTCCTGCAGGGTAGCCGGGTCGCTGTCCGGGGCCACGTTGCCCAGGTTCAGGCCGCTGACAATCACGTGGTAGGGGCCGTTGTCCGAACCGAGCGTGTTGTAGTTGCCTGTGCCGGTGCCGGGGGCGGTGTCCGGCGCATCGCCGTAGTCGACGCCGCTGATGTTCAGCGGGTAGTCCTCGACCTCGCCGGTGGCCGCCGGGCCGGTGGGATTCGCCACCTCGCCGGCCGCGTTGGCGATGCGGCAGCGCAGGTAGCTTAGGCCGGGCACGGGGGTGCTGAAGCCGCTGAAGGTCAGCGTCGGCGTGGTCGTGCCGCTGTTGGCGGCCACGCTGGCCGACGCGCGTTCGGCGGCGCTGAACACGCCGTCACGGTTGAAGTCGATCCAGCAGGCCACCGTCGCCGCGGAGTTGGTGTTGTTGAACACCGTCACCGGCAGCGCCACGGAGGTGGTGGCGGCGGAGATGGACGGGATCGCGCCCACGCCATCTTCGTCGTCCGTGCCGGTGGTATCGTCCGCGTTGGCAGCAGCGTTTTGCAGCGTGCCGTTGTCTGCGTCAGGATTGACCGCACCCAGACGCAGGTTGGCCACGATCAGGTGGCTGGGTCCGTTGTCGGCCGCGGTGGTGTTGTAGTTGCCCACGCCGGTGCCGGTCGAGCCATCAGGCGCGTCGCCGAAGTCACGGCTCTGCGGCGTGATGCTCACCATGTAGTCCTCGACCTCGCCGTTGGTCGCCGAGCCGGTGGGCGTCAGGTTGGACTGCGTGCTGCAGCGGAAGCGGGCGCCGGTGGCCGCAGAGGCCACCACGCTGGGGATGGGGAAGGTGACGGTGTTGTTGCCGCCGCCGATCATCTGAACGTTGGTGGCCACCTGGTCGCCGGCGTCGGCGAAGCTGCCATTGCCATTGAAGTCGATCCAGGCGTTGAGGAAGCAGACCCGCGCGCCGGTGCTGAAGGCTGACATGTCGATGGTGGCCGTGCCTGTGCCACCTGCGGTCAGCCCGCTGAAGGTCACGCCATCCTCGTCATCGTTGCCGCTGACGCATGCGCCCAGCCGCGGCGTGGTGACGCTGCTGTCGTCGCCGGTGGCCGTTCCGTTGGGCAGGCCGTTGCTTTCGGCGTCCACGCACTTGCCCAGGTAGGCCACGCCCGACAACACGTGCGACGGGCCGCTGTTGGCCGAGAGGGTCGCGTACGGCCCATCGGGCAGGTCGCCCCAGTCCACGGCCGTGCCGGTGATCTGCACGGCGTAGTCCTCGACCTCGCCATCGGTCGCGACGCCGGTCGGCGCCAGATTCTGCTGCGTGCTGCAGCGGAAGCGGGCATAGGTCGTGCCGCTGGCCGCGGAGCCGGGCACGGCGACGGCCAGGTTGGTGACGCCCGCAGGCAGCAACACGTTGGTGGCCACCTGCTCGCCGGCATCCAGCCAACTGCCGTTGCCGTTGAAGTCGATCCAGCCGTTCAGGTAGCAGGCCGTGGGGGCTGAGCGGGTGACCGCGAGCTGCGCGGTCTGGCCGGCCAGCAGCGTCGGGATGGACACGCCATCTTCATCGTCGTTGCCGGTGGCGCAGGTCCCATGGCGCGGGGTGGTGGCGTTGCTGTCATCGCCGGTGGCTCCGACGCTCTGCTGGCCGTTGCTTTCGGCGTCCACACAGGCGCCCAGGAAGACGTTGGCGTTCATCACGTGATGTGCGCCGTTGTCAGAGCCCTGGGTCTGGTAGTTGCCAGGGCCGACGCCAGCGCCGGTGTCCGGCGCGTCGCCCCAGTCGTTGGCGGCCGGGCCGGCGGCGATGGTGACCGCGTAGTCTTCCACCTCGCCATCGGCGGCAACGCCGGTGACGCCCAGGCTGCTCTGGGTGCTGCAGCGGAAGCGGGCATAGGTCTGCGCCTGCGTCGATGCGATCGGCGGGGTGACGGACAGCGTGTTGTTGCCGACGACCATGGCCACGTTGCTGGCGATCTGCTCGCCGGCGTCGTTCCAGTCGCCGTCGCCGTTGAAGTCGATCCAGGCGTTGAGCACGCAGGCCGCGTTGCTCACAGCTACGGTGAGGTTGCTGGCCGATTGCTCGGTCAGGGCGGGGATGGTGACGCCATCCTCGTCGTCGTTGCCCGTGGCGCAGGTGCCGAAGCGCGGCGTGGTGGCGTTGGTGTCGTCGCCGGTGGCGCCCGCGTTGGGCTGGCCGTTGGCATCCGCGTCCACGCATGCGCCCAGCCGCGGCCCGGCCGAGCCCAGCACGTGGGCCGCGCCGCCGCTGCCCGACAACGTCGGGAAGGTGGGATCGGGCGCATCGCCGTAGTCCAGGTTGGCAGTCTGCTCGATGCTGACCCGATAGTCCTCCACCTCGCCGTTGGGCGCGGGGCCGGTGGGCGTCAGGTTCTGGGCCATGCTGCAGCGGAAGCGGGCATAGGTCGGGCTGGTGGTGACAGCCACCGGCACGGTGAAGTTGACCGGCACGGTCCCGCCGCCGTTGAGCGCGAGATTGGCGGCGATCTGCTCGCCGGTGTCGTTCCAGTCGCCGTCGCCGTTGAAGTCGATCCAGGCGTTGAGGTAGCACACCGGTGTGCCGCTGAGGCCAGCCATGTTGATGGAGGCCACGGCCGGCTGGCCGGCGGCCAGCGCGCTGAAGGTCACCGCGTCTTCATCGTCGACGTTGGCCAGGTCGTCGCCGGTGGCCGCCGCGTTGGGCTGGCCGTTCTGTTCACTGTCCACGGCCGGCCCCATGCGGATGCCCGCCACGATGGTGTGGTGTGCGCCGTTGCTGCTGGCCAGCGTGGGATAAGTGGGATCGGGCGCGTCGCCATAGTCCTGCGGCGCGCCGAAGCCGAAGTCCAGGCCATGGTTGTTGCCGCCCGGACCGCCGGTCAGCACCTGGATCTGGGCCGAGGTGATGTTGCCGCCGGTCACGATCATCGTCGCATCGGAGTCGCGGATGTCCTGAACGGGGCTGTTGCTGGTGTCGCCCTGTGCGTTGGGCACGGTGGGGGCGATGCCGCCGCAGGTGTTGGTCAGCGCGGTGCCGCTGGCGCCGGTCGTCGCCACGCTGATGGTGCAGACGGCGTTGCGCGGGATGACGGTGCTGGTGGTGTTGCTGCTGGCGTTCCAGATCGCGTCGGTGAACAGGTAGGAGCCGGCGCCGCCGCCGGTGGTCACCTCAGCATACTCCGCGCCGCAGGTCAGGCGCACGGTGATGCCGTTGGGCGCCGGAGTTTCGCCCGGATCCTGGATGCCGTTGTACGCGCCCACGCCGCTGACGCCGGTGTCGCACCAGAGCCGGTTGCCGATCTCCAGCGGGGCCGAATCCACCAGCGCCTCCACGTCGCCCAGGCCGTTGGCCTTGCCGAAGAAGCCGTCCGCGTTGCCGTAGAGCGCGGTGTGGCGCAGAGCGATGCCCACCTCGTTGTTGCCGAAGACTGTGCCGACGCGGTCCGGGTTGCGCAGGCCGGGATAGGGGTCGTTGACGTCCGGATGGTTCTCCACGCTGCTGAAGCGGGCGATGCCGCCGTCGCCGGAGGCCAGTTGGTCGGCCTGGGTGATGGCCAGGTCCGGCGCGCCGGAGCGCTGGAAGAGGCCGCCCTTCAGCGTCTCCTCGTGGCCCGAATAGCCGTCGTTGTTGGCGGTGTTGTCGCGCTGGGGCCAATCCTCGAAGGCCCAGGTGGCGCTCATCGCCGGATCCGGGTTGCGGCTGCCGGGGCCGGAGTCGTCCCAGTAGAACTCGCCCGCGCCGGTGCTGCCGTTGGCGGGCATTCCGGTGAGGGTTCCCGGCCCCTGGCCGCGGTTCTGGCCGTTGATCGCGGTCAGGCTGCCGCAGACGCCGTTGGACTCCAGCGTCCAACTGCCCATGGCGCCGCAGGCGCGCAGCAGGTCGCCAAAGCCGGCGCCGTTTATGGTGTAAGCATAGATGAGAACATCATTGGTGACCGTCGACCCGCTGGTGGGCGGGGCTGTCGCGTTGATGTTGGGCGAGCGCACCTGGTTGCCGGTGCGGTCGCCGTTGATGTCGCGGAAGCCCAGCAGGATGTCGCTGTTGTCGAAGACAATGTCGCTCAGCCAGGGATGCGGATACTCGATCTGCAACAGGCGCTGAGTTGGTTGGTCCGTCCAGCCCGGCTTGCCGGGAGCGTTGACGCCCTTGTTGCCGGTGTAGTGCAGCTGCCAGGTCTGCGGCCAGGGATTCCACTTGACGTTGTGGAAGTCGTTGTCGGAGCCGTCGATGTAGGTCTGGCAGTTGGTGTCGGGGGTGTTGGCGGTGGATTTGGGGTCGTTGCTGCCGAACCAGCCGCCGGCCGGCGAGGTGGTGTTCACGCCGGTCCAGATGCAGCCGCGGGTGTAGTTCAGCGGCACAGTGAACACCGGGACGCCGCTGAAGGTCTGGGTGGCGGGGTTGAACTCCCACACCTCGGCCTTGAGCTGGGCCAGGTTCTGCGACGATTTGGCGGTGCAGGTCACGCCGACGTAGAGCTTGCCATCCTTGAAGCCCAGGCCGCCCGGCACCGCGTCGGCCGCGCTGGCGCAGGTGTTGGGAATGGCCACCGGCGACGCAGCCAGCGTCGTGATGGGCCAGTTGCCCTGGTTGGGCTCGATGGGCAGTTGGTAGAGCTTCTTGTCGCCCATGTTGACCACGAAGACGAAGCGCTCTTCGTCGTCCTCGTCCAGGTCGCCCAGGCCAATCGCGCCGACCTTGTCCCAGGCTGCAGGATCGTGGTTCCAGCAGTCGCCGATCCCCGGCGCGGTGGGGCACAGATTGCCGGCGTAGTTCATGCCGCCGTTCTGGCGCGGGTCGACGCCGGCCGGGTTGCCGGGGACCACCACGCCGGTGGCAGGGTCGATGATCTTGTTCAGGTTGGCGTAGACCGCCTCGTTGGGCAGCGTCGCACTGACGCGGGTCGCGTAGATCGCGCCCATGGGATCGACGTTCTGCAGCCAGCCCGAGCTCTGCACCGGGCCGATGTCGGCGTAGGACTTCATGTAGGTACCGGCCAGGATCAGCTTCGATCGCCGCTGGTAGATCATGCCGTAGAGCGTGCCGGTGTTGGTGATGCGCGCATAGGTGGTGTGG
>JACSRL010000557.1 GCA_014879765.1 Anaerolinea sp.
GGGCTGGCTCGGTCGGCCCCATCCGGGGTGCTGCGCAAAGACCGGCCAGAGCACCAAGTTAATTTTGGAGTAACTGTTCAGGCATGGCATTAGAAACCGGGTTTTTGTCTTGCAGGCCAAGGTCATGGCGCCATGAAAGGCCGTTGCGCAGACGCAAACCATGCCCGCACGAGAAAAACCCGGTTTCTGAACGACTGGCTGAGCAGTTACATTTTGGACAGTTACTAACGGCGTTGCAGCAGATACCAGGCCACGGGATGATCTCCCTGCATGCTGGGGCGTTGCCAGAGCATTTCGAAGTGTGGGGCAAAACGGGCGGCGATCTCGTCGGGGGCAAAGCCGCGGTCGTCATGGCCGGCTTCCGGCGCCTGGTCGAAGCCGTAGAGCATGTAGAGGCCGTCGCAACGCATCAGGCTGGCCAGCGAGTGAACGTAGCGCTGCCGCTGCTCGCCGGATAAGCTGTGCAGACAGCCCATGTCCAGCGCAAAGCTGGCCTGGATGCCCGCCAGCGGCAGGTGGGCCACATCGCCGACGAAAAAGAGCGGCGGCAGGCCGGCGACCCATGCCTTGTACCGCGCCATGGCCACCGCCCGCCAGGCCAGGTCCACCCCAATGGCCGTGAAGCCCAGGCGGGCCAGGAAGTTGACGTTGGTGCCAGTGCCGCAGCCCAGGTCCAGCGTCACGCCCGGCGGCCGGAGCTGGCCGCTCTCCACCAACTCATACAGCTCCGGCGGCGTGATGCCCGTGTCCCAGGGGGTGTTCCCCAGCAAATAACGTTCGTTCCAGATTTGATGCGTGTTACGTTCGGGTGGCGAATGATGGGTCATTGTCATCGTTCAATTCTGGCAACTGCCAGCCAGAAACCGGGTTTTTCTCGTGCGGGCATGATTTTCGTCTTTGCAATGGCCTTTCATGGCGCCATGGCCTTGGTCTGTGAGACAAAAACCCGGTTTCTAATGCCATGCCTGAGCAGTTACGTCAGGGATAGGACTCGTCGATCCCGCAATGCTCCTGAATATGGGGATTTGTTTGGCACAGGGGTAAGGCAAAGTTCACGGCTTGCCTGCCGGTCGCCCACCAGGCATAGCGTGCGTCTCTGATCTGCTCAAAAATGGCCTTGCTGTCTGGGAAGTCGGGTCTCACGTAATAGTAGTGCAAATCCTTGGGCGTTTCTCCGAAGGCAGCCGCAAGGCGATATCCATTCTGCTCGGCGTACTCGTGTAAGGTTTGCACCATCCTGGACCAGGGTTGATCGGCGCGCGCTGGATCGAACGAATAGTCATGGCCGTGGAACATGATGACCTCGGGGTGATACAGGCTGAGATAATCTGAAGTAATTTGACCCTGATGAGCGATCCACGAGTCATTTAGTCCCCAGGCATCAACCGCAGTCCATTCCGAATAAAGAGGCAGCAGGCCGGCTTCCGTGGTGGCAATGGTGTAGTTGCGATCGGCGTATCGATTGAGCATGACCGCGACGTCATACCGCCCATCGGCTTCAAGGGCCGCCCTGCGATACATGCCATGCTGCACGAGCAGCGCGACCAACGCGATGCCGCTGACTATTGCCAGGGCCGCCGCGCGGGTGCGGGGCGCGAGGTCCTGGAGTTGAGGCAGCCTGAAATCCGCGCGGATGCCATTCACCAAGGGGGGCCACGCCATCAGAGCAATCGGCAGGAGAGGGTACTGAAACCTCATCAGATAATTCATTTCGCCGGACAGCAGAATCCAGATCAGGGTGAACCCGACAATTGGAATCAGCGAGAACACAGTCCGACGCCACAGTTGACGTGAACGTAATCCCAACAAGGGCAACAGCAGAAGCGGGCCGAACAGAATGCGTACATTCCTCAGGGACATCAGCAGACTGCCCCCATAGAGATACCCTCCTCCCTTCTTGTAAAATGGATTTGGCAGCGGATACCCGAAATAGCTCCAGCGCCAGAAAAAATACACTCCTCCCAGAAGACAAAAGATGAGCGCAAACGACACAACAACACCCTTGGAAGCTGTCAGGCCTCTGAAATACACGACGCTAAGAAGCATCAGACCTGCCAGAAAAACCCCCTCAGGCCTGATCAATCCCATGATCAGGCCTGAGACTGAGAACGCGAGGGCGGTGGCAAGCGATGGGCCTGGGCCGCCGCTCTCGGCTATGGCGATTGCGTAGTACCAGGTGAGCGCGACGAAGAGGGCGAAGTATGGTGTGCCGAAGAAGGCATCCACATATCCCAGGCCCGGCCCAAGCAGGAAGAAAAGAGCGCAGAATGTCGCGATCCACGGACCTGATCGATTGCCCCGCCGTAGTGACAGAAAGATGATAATCGCCGTCAGCAGGTGAGACACAAGACCGATCAATCGAACTGAGGTCTCGACAGACAGGTGCATCTTGACAAGAGCGGCCGCCATCGCCATAAACAGAAAATCGGTAGCCCCATCTACCGGTGCCTCCCCGATGTTCCAGACGATACCGTGGCCCTGGGCCAGATGCTGGGCATACCGCATCAGCATGGCAGCATCTTCAACGGGATGCGCCGATGGGTTCAGATAAACGACAGAATATGCCACTCCGAATCCGGCGAGGGCGACAAGGATAAGCGCGTCCAGGCGATTTGTTCGAACAAATCCCGACAGCTTGTCAATCACCGTGCGTCAACCTGTTCGTTCCCCGCGCACGTAGGGCAGGCCCAGCGCGGCCGGCGCGCCCACGTGCTTGCTGGTCTTCTCGTAGATCGTCACCAGCGTCAGCACCAGGATGGTGAACAGATAGGGCAGCATGTTGAGGAAGGGCGCGGGGATGGTGGCGCCGGCCGCCTGCAGACGGAACTGGATGGCGTTGACGCCGCCGAAGAGCAGCGCGCCCAGCAGCGCCCGGTAAGGGTTCCACAGCGCAAAGATCACCAGGGCGATGGCGATCCAGCCGCGGCCGCCGGTGATGCCCTCGGTCCAGCCCGGCGTGTAGGCCAGACTCAGGTGCGCGCCGCCCAGCGCCATCAACATGCCGCCAAAGACCGTGTAGAGGTAGCGGCTGCGATAGACGCCGATGCCCAGCGCGTCGGCCGTGCCAGGGTTCTCCCCCACGGCCCGCAGGTGCAGCCCCGGCCGGGTGCGGTAGATGTAGTAGGAGGCCACCGGCACCAGGATGAACATGCCGTAGACCATCAGGTCCTGGTTGAACAGCGCCTTGCCCAACACCGGAATCTCCGACAGCACCGGGATGGCGACCGGGCGAAACCGCGGCCCCACCATGCCCACCAGCGCCTTGCCCTCCGGCCCCAGGCGCTGGCCCAGAAAGGCCGCCAGCCCGGTGCCAAAGATGGTCATGGCCAGGCCGGAGACCACCTGATCGGCGCGCAGCGAGATGGTCAGAAAGGCATGGATCAACGCCAGCGTGCCCCCCACCAGCACGGCCACGGCCAGCGCCGCGGCCAGGCTGCCGGTGTGGTAGGCCGTGGCAAAGGCGGTCACCGCGCCCATGATCATGATGCCTTCGACGCCCAGGTTGAGGATGCCGGAACGCTCGGTGAAGATCTCGCCCACCGAGGCGTAGACCAGCGAGGTGCCGGCCTGGATGGCGACGGCGAAGATTGAGAGGATGAGGGCTAGGTCCATGATGAGTTTTGGGGAGAAAGCAGGTGGCTTGGGCGTGACGAGTGAAACGTGAAGCGTAACCGGAGGGTGGGTGGCCGTATGGCTGGCGACCCGTAATGCGTAACCCGTAATGCGTAACCGGAGGGTGGGTGGCCTTGCCAGAAACCTGGTCGTCGCACAGACTCCGGGTTACGAGTTACTCGTTACTCGTTACTCATCCCGTAACCTCAGTTTGAGCGACCGCGCGCCGGCTGGTCCAGCGAACCCGGTACAGGGTGAAGAAGTTGCCGCCCAAGACGCAGAAGAGGATCGCGCCTTGCAGCACGCCGGCCACGGCCGCGGGCAGGCCCATGCTGATCTGGATCTGGTCGCCGCCCACGAAGAGAGCGGCCATCAGCAGGGCCACCACCAGCACGCCGAAGGGGTTGAGTCGCGCCAGCCAGGCGATGATGATAGCGGTGTAGCCGTCGCCCACCGCGATGCCCTGCTGCAAGCGGTGGGAGATGCCGGCCACCTGGACGAAACCGGCCAGGCCGGCCAGGCCGCCGCTGAGAATCATCACCAGCAGGATGTTGCGCACGATGCTGATGCCGGCATAGCGGGCCGCGCGCGAGTTCTCGCCGATGATCTTGATCTCATAGCCCCAGCGGGTGCGGTCCAGGATCAGCCAGACCACAATGGCCGCCACGATGGCCAGTGCCAGCCCCCAGTGCAGGCGGCCGGTGTTGAACAGTTGCGGCAGCCAGGCGGTATCCTTGAGGCGCGGCAGCCAGGCCGCATCGACAAAAGGCGCGGTGCCGGGAAAGCCAAAGCCCAGCGGATCCTTCCACGGCCCGTAATAGAGGTACTGGATCCACAGGATGGCCACATAGTTCAGCATCAGCGTGGTGATGATCTCGTTGACGCTGAGAAAGGCCTTGAGCATGGCGGGAATCAAGGCCCACAGCGCGCCGCCCAGGAAGCCCCCCACCAGCATCAGCGGCAACAGCAGCCAGGCTGAGATGCCGGGCATGAGCTTGGGCAGAAAGAGCGCCACGCCTGAGGCGGCGAAGGCCCCCATGGCCAGTTGCCCTTCAGCGCCGATGTTCCAGAACAACATGCGAAAGGCCACCGACACGGCCAGGCCGGTGAGCATCAACGGGGTGGCGCGCACCAGGGTCTCGCTGATAGCATAGGCGCTGCCGAACGCGCCGTGCAGCATCGCCCGGTAGGTTTCAATGGGATTGACGCCCGCCAGCCAGAGCAACACCCCACCGGCCGCCAGCGCCAGCACGATGGAGAGGATGGGAACCAACAGGTTGGCCGTGCGGGACGGCTCCATGCGGCGTTCGAGGGTCAGGGGCATGGGTTCAGGCCTCCGGTTGAATGTGCTCGCCAGCCATCATCAGGCCCAGCTCGTCGCGGTTGGCGTCTTGGGCTGGCATCACACCCATCACGCGGCCCTCATACATCACCGCGATGCGGTCGCAGATGGCCAGCAGCTCGTCCAGATCTTCCGAGACCAGCAGCACACCCGCGCCCTGGGCTCGCTGCTCCAACAGGGTGCGCTGCACGCTCTCGGTGGCGCCCACGTCCAGGCCGCGTGTCGGGTTGACGGCCACCAGCATGGCCTTGCCGGCCGTGATCTCGCGCGCCAGAATCACCTTCTGCAAGTTGCCGCCGGAAAGCAGCCGCACCGGCCGCTCCGCGCTGGGGGTGGTGATCTGGAACGCGCCGATCAGCCGCTCGGCGAAACGGCCGATGGAGGTGCGGTCCAGGAAGGGGCCGTGCGACAGCGGCTCTTTGCGGTAGTCTTTGAGGATCAGGTTGGCGCTGATGGGCAGGTTGCCCGCCAGGCCGGTGCCCAGCCGGTTGGCCGGCACGTAGCTCAGCCCGTCGTCGATGATCTGATGGGGCGTGTGATTGGTGACTTCCTTGAGCTTGCCCTGAATGCCGCCGCAGCGCACCAGCACCTGGCCCTTGTTCACCTTGCGCAGGCCGGTGATGGACTGGGCCAGCTCGCGCTGGCCGTTGCCGGCCACGCCCGCGATGCCCAGGATCTCGCCCGCATGCACCTCCAGGCTGACGCCGTTCAGCGCCGGCAGCCCCTTGTCGTTGAGCGCGTGCAGGTCCTTGACGGCAAAGAGCACCTCCTGCCGCTGCTCCGGCGTGACATGCGGCTGGAAGGGGGGCTTTTCGACCTGGAAGACCACGGTGCGGCCCACCATCAGCCGCGCCAGGTCGGCCTTGCTGCTGCCGGCCGTGTCGATGGTGGCCTCGACCTTGCCGCCGCGCAGCACCGTCACCCGGTCGGAGAAGCGCACCACCTCGTCCAGCTTGTGGGTGATGAAGATCACCGCTTTGTTGCCGGCATGGCCGCGGGTGGCCGGCTCCTGGATCATGCGACGCAGGGTTTGGCCCAGCTCCTCCGATTCCTGCGGCGTCAGCACGGCCGTCGGCTCGTCCAGGATCAGGATATCGGCGTTGCGGTAAAGGGTCTTGAGGATCTCGACGCGCTGCTGCTCGCCCACGCCCAACTGCCAGATGTAGGCGCCAGGATCGACCGCCAATTTGTAACGTGCGCCCAGCTCCTCGATCTCCCGCGCCGTGCGCTTCATGTCCAGACGAAAGGCCGGCCGTTTGAGTCCCAAAATGACGTTTTCGGCGACGGTCTGGCTGTCCACCAGCTTGAAATGTTGATGCACCATGCCCACGCCCAGGCGAATGGCGTCGCTGGGAGAGTGAAGCTGGGCCAGTTGGCCGTGCAGCCGAATCTCGCCGGCGTCCTGGCGGTACAGGCCGGCCAGGATGTTCATCAGGGTCGATTTGCCGGCGCCGTTTTCGCCCAGCAAGGCGTGGATCTCGCCCGCGCGCACCTCCAGATCGACGTTTTCATTGGCGATGACGCCGGGGAAGACCTTGGTGATGCCGCGCATCTCGACGGCCAGAGGGGGTGATGTCATGCTGCACCGGGGAAGTTCCTAAACCACTGAGTTTGCGGTACGGTGTGGGGTAGCAACAGGGCGCAGAGACCTCTCTGCGCCCTGTTGAGGGTTGATGCTTACTGCGGAATCGAGCCGGTGACCCCTTCGACCAGCCAGTCGAAGGCCAGCTTCTCTTCGTCAGTCATGGCGACGCCGGCCGGCACCCGCTCGGCGCCGGTGTTGTCGTTGATGGGTCCCTCGAAGATGTCGAAGTCGCCGCTGAGGATGCGGGCTTGCTCGGCCTCCACCAGCGCCTTGACGTCGGCAGGCACGAAGTCGGCGATGGGCGACAGGCTCAGCAGCCCTTCGTTCAGCCCCCACCACACCGGCGTGTTGGTCCACGTGCCGCCGGCCACCTCTTCGATGACCTGCTTGTAGTAGACATCCCAGTGCCAGATGGGCGCGGTCAGGAACGCGTCGGGCGCCTGGTCGCGGGTGGCGTCGCTGTTGTAGCCGATGACGTAGATGCCCTTGTCCTGGGCCAGCTTGTCGGCCTCGGTGGAATCGCTCTCGCGAGCGATGACGTCGGCCCCGGCGGCGTAGAGCGCCTCGGCGGCCTCACGTTCCTTGGGCGGGTTCACCCAGTCGAAGATCCAGACCGGCGTCACCTCCGCGTCGGGGTTGACCGAGCGAGCGCCCAGGGCGAAGGCGTTCATGTTGCGCACGACCTCGGGGATGGGGTAGGGCGCGATGTAGCCCAGCTTGTTGCTCTTGGTCATGCTGCCGGCCACGATGCCCGCCAGGTACCAACCCTGATAGCCGCGGCCGTCGTAGATGCCCACGTTGTCGGCGGTCTGATAGCCGGTGGCGTGCTCGAACACCGTGTCCGGATACTCAGCCGCCACTTCGATGACCGAATCCATGTAGCCGAAGCTGGTGGCGAAGATGACGTCGAAGCCCTTCTCGGCGAAATCGCGGATGATGCGGGCTGAATCGGGGCCTTCAGGAACCAACTCGGCGTAGGCGGTCTTGACGCCCATCGCCTCCAGCGCCAGACGGCCCTGATCGTGCGCATAGGTCCAGCCGAAATCGTTGACCGGGCCGATGTAGACAAAAGCCGCACTGGGCAGATCAGCGGCGCCCGTGCCGCTTCCCTCAAAAGGGGCGGGTTCGCCCTCCAGGGGCGCACCGGGGTTGGGAGCTTCGCCCTGGACACCTTCGATGAAGAAGTCCATGCCCAGCCGCTCGCCAACGGTCATGCACTTGCCCTCAGGCAAGATCTCCACGCCGGTGTTGCTCAGCAGCGGGCCACAGAAGATGTTGAAGGTTCCGTCGATCATCTCCTGCCGGCGCTGGTCGATCAACTGCGCGGTCTCGGCGCTGACCTTCGGGCTGAGCGGAGCCAGGTCGAAGGTGCCATCTTTCATGTGGCCGTAGAAGGATTCGCTCTGGTAGGTTCCCGCCTGAATCGCCTTGATGATCTCAAGGTACTTGGGGCCCCAGAACCACATGGGGCTGGTGAGCACCGTGTCGCCCACCGTCTCCCGCATGTCGGTGTGATAGCCGACACTCACCGCGCCGGCGTCGGCCGCGGCCTTCTGCGGCTCAGTGGTGTCCTGGTGCTGGGCGATGACGTCGGCGCCCTGCGCCAGCAGCGCGTCGGCCGCCTCCTTCTCCTTGGGCGGATCGAACCAGGTGTTGGTCCAGACCACCCGCACCTCGGCGTCAGGGTTGACCTCGCGCACGCCCTGGGTGAAGCCGTTGATGCCGCGAATGACCTCAGGGATGGGGAAGGCCGCCACGTAGCCGATGATGTTGCTCTTGGTGGCTGCGCCGGCCGCCAGGCCGCTCAGGTAGCGCGCCTCTTCGATGCCGGCAAAGATCGTGCTGACGTTGTCGGCAGTCTTGTAGCCGGAGACGTGAATGAACCAGGTGTCCGGGTACTCCTTGGCCACGTTGATGGTCGGATCCATAAAGCCGAAGGAGGTGGTGATGATTGGGTTGTAGCCCTTCTCAGCGAAGTCACGGATCACCCGCTCGGCGTCGGGGCCTTCGGGCACATTCTCCATGAAAGCAGTCTCGATGCCCAGCTCCTTTTCCAGGATCAGGCGGGCCTCGTCGTGGGAGTAGGTCCAGCCCTTGTCGCCGATGGCGGAAACGTAGACGAACGCGGCCTTGACCGGCGTTTGCACGGCCACTGGCTCCGATGGCGCGGCTGTGGCCGCAGCCGGCTCAGCCGGGGCCGGCGCGGCCGTGGGCGCCGGGGCCGGACAGGCGGCGGCCACCAGGGCCACCATGACCAACAGGGCAAGCAAGACAAACCAACGGGTAGGGTGTCGCATGGAGCTCCTCCTTATGAGCGCCTTGGCAAATCTTCCGGCCGAGGCCGGGTTTCAGGGGTACAGCAACAAAACGACCGAACAAGCGCAGCGATGCCTCTGCACTATACAGTAAGCGCCGCTGGCTGTCAATCCTAAATCGACAGTAACTGCTCAGCCAGTCGTACAGAAACCGGGTTTTTCTCGTGCGGGCATGATTTTCGTCTGCGCAACGGCCTTTCATGGCGCCAT
>JACSRL010000450.1 GCA_014879765.1 Anaerolinea sp.
GCATGATGTTGCCCGCGCGCACCACCGTGCCGACGTAGGCCTGGCCGATGAAGTAGGACTGAACGGCGAAGAGAAAGGCCAGCAGGCTCATGGCGAAGGCCAGCCAGCCCTGGCGGGCGGCCGTCTTCGGCCGGAACCAGTAGTAGATCAGAAAGAAGAAGAACGCGCCCAGGCCGCCCAGATAGTGAATGTAGAGCTGCATGGCGCCCAGACCCTGGTCCAGCAGCTTGACGCCGACAAGAATCTGAAGCGCCAGCGCCATCTGCGCGACGACCATCGCCCAATGGCCCGTGGCGGTCATGCCTGTGCGCCGCCAGGCCAGCAGCCCGGTCACCGTCATCGCTGCCAGGGTGGCGACCATCACCAGAACGCCCAGCACAATATGAATCGTTGGGGAAAGTACAATCGTGTCAATCATTGGGTTTACTCCAGAGAAGGAATGAGCGACTGCGCCAGCGTATCAGGCTGGGACTCGGCCACGAAGCCGCGGATATCGACCCGCCGCAGCAGCCAGATGCAGGCCACCAGTCCGATGGCCTCGATCACGAAGACCGCGGCGTAGGCCAGGGCGACCTGGCCGCTCAGGCTGTTGACCAGGTCACGGATCAGGCCGCCGGCCGCGATGCCCAGGCCGCGGCTAACCAGTTGAATCACCGACCAGAGGGCCAGATAGCTGGCGGCCCGTTCGGCGCTGTTGACCGCCATCAGCAGGCTGACGCCGCCCACGGTGAAGACGCCAAAGCCGACGCCGAAGAAGAGCAGCGTCGGAACCACCATGGCCAGCGACTCGCGCCAGGCGGCCACCCCCAGCAGCAACAACGGCAGCGCCAGCAGCAGCAGGCCCCAGGCGGTGACGCTCACCTGTTGATCCGGCCGGCGCCGCCGGGTCAGGCCATAGGTCACGGCCATGCTGAGCAGCACCCCCGTGCCCCAGTAGGCGTTGAAGCGGGTCGTCTCTCCCACCGAAAGTCCGAAGACATCGCCGCCAAAGGGCTCCAGCACGGCATCCTGCATGAAGGCGAAGAAGGCCGACGCGCCCAGAAAGAGCGCGTAGCGCCGGCTGTGCTGGTTGGCCCAGATTTCTGACAGCGTGGCGCGCAGCGCCGGCGGCCTGCTTTCCGGCAGCGCCGGGGAGGGCAGCGCGCCCAGGCGACGAGCCCGCCGCTCCTCGCCCCAGATGGACGCCACCCAGAAGAAGGTGGCGCCGACCATGCTCAGGATGACCAGGCGCCAAAAGAGCGCCTGGTCGTAGTGCGGCATGATGCGGGCGAAGATCACCGGGATGAAAGCAAAGCTGACCACCAGCATGAACTGGACGATGCTGACCGCCTGGCCGCGGCGCTCGTAGGGCGCGCTGTCATGCACCAGGGCCAGAAAGGGTGCGCCGGAGACCGAGGTGCCTGTGCCGTAGAGCAGCAGCGAGATCAAGGCCAGCAGCCAGCCCAGCCGGGCGTCACCCTGGGCGATCAGCCCCACCGACAGCGGCAGCAGCGGCAGCGCCAGCAGCATGATCAGCCGGCCCAGCCAGATGTAGGCGGTGCGCCGGCTGCCGAAGAGCGGGTGTGTGTCGGACTCGTGGCCCGCCCAGATGGCCAGCGGCGCCAGGAAGTAGCGCGCGGCCAACAGCAGGCTGACCGGCCAGGCCGCCATGCCCAGATCGGCGATCATCACCCGGTTCCAGATGCCGCTCAGCAGCACGTCGGTCATGGAGGAGCCGATGTGGAAGGCGCCGAGCTTGAAGGAACGCAGCACGCTGAAGCGAGGGTGAGCGGCGGCTGGCGTTTCCTGACGGACAGCTTCTGATCTGGTCATAAGTGCAAGAGTCGACTAAAACGCAGGAGTCAAGGCTTTAGCCGGCCCGGTTCCGGCCGAAGCCTCGACTCCGAGAGAGGAAGCGGGTGGCCGATGGGGGGCTAGAACCAGCCGCGGCCGGCGCCGGTGGCCAGGAAGGGCCAGGGGATGGCCAGCAGCACCAGCACCAGCGCGATGGTGAAGAAAATCGCGGTTTGCTTGAACTTGCCGGCGTCCGCGGCCGCCTTCTTGGCGCGGGAGCGGCCGATGTGGGCCACCACCACAGCAACGACCATGAGCAGGAAGTGCTCGACCAGGAAGAAGCGCTGGCCGCTGTTGCCCATGGCCGCGCCGAAATTACTGAACGCGCTGCGGGTGATGGGGCTGAAGACCACGTAGAGCAGCAGCCCCAGCAGCAGGTTCAGGTCCAGGGCGATGGTGAAGCCCAGCCCCAGGCGGTCATCCAGTTGCGTCCAGGGCTTGCCGCCGCGCGAGCCCATCCACGCGCGCACCACGGCGGCGATGCCGACGATGAGAATGGCCCAGCGGACCAGAGAGTGAAGGGTCAAAACCAGTGGATACATGAAAATCTCCTGAATATAGTAGTTACGTTGACATTAGAAACCGGGTTTTTGTCTGGCAGACCAAGATCATAGCGCCATGAAAGGCCGTTACGAAGACGAAGACCATGGCCGGACGAGAAAAACCTGGTTACTGAACGGCGCAGGTACATCTCCTGAATATAATGTTACGCGTTGCGCCCGGAATGGCGTTTCAGCCAGGCAACCATCTGCTCAAGCGGAACCTCGGAGCGGGCGACTTGCGACGTGAACTGCTCCAACTCGACGTTGGATGCGGTCAGGCGCACGCCATGCCGCAGCAGAAAAAGACCGGCGGCGGCAATTCCGACGCGCTTGTTGCCATCCACGAAGGGGTGATTGCGGACCAGTGAGTCCAGCAGCGCCGCGGCCTTGTGGCAGAGGTCAGGATAGAGATCTTGGCCGCCAAAGGAGGTCTGGGGCCGTCCCACAGCCGACGCCAGCAGATCCAGGTCTCGCACACCTGCGCTGCCGCCTGTTTCCGCGATCAAACGCATGTGGATGAACAGCACCTGCTCTACGGTCAGATAAACGATCATGATCGAGCAAGGGCTTCCAGGGCTGGCCGGTATTGGTCGATAAACTCACTGACCTGGCGGGCAAACTCCTCATCGACGCCCTTGATGACAGTCGGCGCTGGGGCAATGGTGATGACCCCGCGCGTTTTGTCCAGGTTGACGTCAACCTCGGCGCCCTCGACGAGGCGCAGGCTGTCGAGCAGTTCCTTGGGCAATGACACGACGATGCTGTTGCCGGTCTTGAAGATTTTGCGCACCATGTGATCTGTTCTCCTGTGTGTCCTTACGTCGTAAGCACACACAGGATAACACAACGCTGACCCCGCGGCAAATCCTGGCGAGGTCACGTGGCCGACTGCGTGGCCTCGGCCTGCTCGTTGCGCCGCACGGTGGCCAGCTCCTCGCTGCGGCTTTTCAGCGCCAGGGCCAGCACCGCGAAAGCCAACGACACGCCGCCGATGATGGCGAAGGCATTCTGGTAGCCAGGGACGCCGCCGCCCATGGAGGCGGCCACTGCACCCACCAGCGCGCCGCCGGCCAGTTGCCCAACGCGCGTCGACAGCGCCAACGCGGCCTGCGAGGCCGCGCGCTGCGAGCGGGGCGCTTCGTTGAGCATGATGTAGCGCAACGGCGCGCCCAGCAGCCACGACAGCCCCAGGCCAACCAGCGCGCCGGCCAGGTAGAAGAGGACCATGTTGATCGGCAGCAGGCCCACCATCAACATGCCCACCGCCAGCACGCCGGTGCCGATCAACACCACCGTGCGCGAGCCGGTGCGATCCAGCGTGCGGCCAGCCAGCGGTGAGCCGATGGCCATCACCAGCACCACCGGCAGGAGCATGAAGCTGGCGGTGGAATTGGAGACGGCAAAGGCGGCCACCAGCAGCGCGGGCACGAAGACCAGCGCGGCCTCGGCGAAGCCGGCCAGCCCGGCAAACAGGTTGACCAGCGCCATCTGCCGTTTGGTGAACAGGCTCAGGTGCAACACCGGATCGACGGCGCGGCGCTCGGTCCATACGAAAACCGGTACCAGCGCCACGGTCAACAGCAGGAAGCCCCACACCTGCGGCGTGGCCAGGCTGGCCCGGACGTTGGCCGTGTCCAACTGGTTCATGCCGTAGGTCATGGCCGTCAGCAGCGCGGTCAGCACGATCATGCCGGCCCAGTCGAAAGGCCGCGGCTCCTGAGGGCGGGTGGTGGGCAGCAGACGCAGCGCCGCCACGATCAGCACGGCCGCGATGGGCAGGTTGATCAGGAAGAGCCAGTGCCAGTTGAGCGCCAGCAGGATCACGCCGCCCAAGATCGGGCCGATCAGGAAGGCGATGCCAAAGACCGCGCCGATCAGCCCCAGCGCGCTGCCGCGCTTTTCCACCGGGAAGGTGTCGCCGATCACGGCCGAGGCCACGGGGAAGATGCCGCCCGCGCCCAGGCCCTGGATCGCGCGGCCCACCAGCAGCACGCCAAAGGTCGGCGACAAGGCCACGATCAGCGAGCCGGCCGCGAAAAGGGCCACATCCAGCACGTAGATGCTGCGCCGGCCGGCCCGGTCCGAGAGCTTGGCCATCAACGGCGTGCCCACCAGGTTGGCCAGCACGTAGATGGTGAAGACCCAGGCCAGCGCCCGGTCATCGACGCCAAAGCCAGCCTGGATGGCCGGCAGGGCGGGGCCGACGATGGCGATATCCAGCGCGCCCATCAGCACGCCGATGAAGAGCACCAAAAGCAAACGGTTGCGCGTACGGGTGTCGGGAATAGTCATAGGTGGATGATTCGTGATGCGTGAAACGTGATGCGTGGTCAGCGCAAAGGGTGATTATACGCACGATGTGCTGATCGATCAAAACACGACATGACGGGGGAATAGAACAGGTGCATTCAAAATGAGTTGGGTGTGTTCAAAACGGGTTGAACCGACGAGACTTCGGACGGTGCGGCGCCGTCCGAAGTCTCGTCGGTTCACTGGCAGTGCTGGTCGACGGAAGGTTGGCCCAGGCGAGACCGGTGCGGTCAGCCCTGCGCGCGGGGGAACGTTTGCGTCGCGCGGCAAGCTGCGGTATACTGGCCACTACCGCCGTACTTTCCGCGCACAAGCCTGCCTCGCCAGGCACTGGAGCCGCCATGCAGCACCCCGCCCCCTCCGCGACGATCAGCTTCACCCTCAACGGCCAGACGGTCGATGCGCCGGCCGGCAGCACGATCCTCGACGCGGCGCGCGCGGCCGGCGTGGAGATCCCCACCCTCTGCTATCATCCCAACCTGACCGCCAACGCTGTCTGCCGCCTGTGTACGGTGGAGGTGGCCGGCGCGCGCACCCTGCAGCCGGCCTGCGTGGCCACGGTGCGCCAGGGTCTGGTGGTGGACACGGAGACGGAGCGGGTCAACAGCGCGCGGCGAGTGATCCTGGAGCTGCTGGCCTCGACGGTGGATCTGCACGATGCGCCAGAGCTTCTGACCTACCTCGAACGCTACGGCGCGGACGTCCGGCGCTTTGCCGGCGGCAAGAGACGCGTCTTCGATCTGATGGACGACAACCCCTTCTATGTGCGCGACTATTCGCAGTGCGTCATGTGCTGGCGCTGTATCCAGGTGTGCGCCGAGGATGTGCAGTACACCTATGCGCTGACCTGGGGCGGCCGCGGGCTGGGCAGCCATGTGACTACCTTCTTCGATGAGGACCTGCCCGACACCACCTGTGTTTTCTGCGGCAACTGCGTGGCGGTCTGCCCGACCGGCGCGCTGAAGGGCAAGGTGGAGCATGAGATGGAACAATCAGAACTGACACCAAACGGGTCTCGATACGGCGGCCTACTCGACCAGCGTTTGGTGTAGGTTCAGGCAGGGTCAGCAGAGCCAGGTCCAGCAAGTTGGGTTGCGCATTCCTGGCGCCAGCGTATAATGATACGCGAGGAGATGAGCGCTATGAGTTACGTAACAGCCGTCGAAGAGATGCCGCGTGACTTGCAGATGCCGATGCTGAAGGCATTCGACGCCTTTCAGCGCGATATGCACCAGCAACTGGCCGTGCGGCGTGAGGATTTTGAGAAGCTCAAAGATGCAGTTTATGCGCTAAGCGTCGCTCAAAAACAGGGCGAGGCGCGCCTGACGCGCCTGGAGACTGCGGTCATCAACCTGACCGAGGCGCAGAAGCACACAGAACAACGTGTCAATGAGCTGGCCGAGGCACAGCGCCAGAGCGAGGCGCGCCTGACGCGCCTGGAAACGGTGGTCGTTGAGCTGGCCGAGGCGCAGAAACGCACGGAGTCCACGGTGCAGATGTTGGTGAAGCGCCAGCAAGTGATGAATGACCAGTTGGGGCGCACGACGGGCCGGCAACTGGAAAGCCATTATCGGGATCGGGCCCATGCCTACTTCGGTCGCATCCTGCGCAAGACCCGGGTGGTCACTCTGCAAGAACTGGAGCCGGAGCTCGAACCCGTGTTGAGTGAGCGCGAGATAGAGGATGTGAATCTGCTCGATCTCTTGATTCGTGGGCAGGTTGCACAGCTCCCCCAGCGTCCGGACGTCTATCTGGCTTTCGAGATTTCTTCCACCATCGACCGCGGCGACGTCGAGCGCGCTGTGCGCCGGGCGGCGCTGTTGCGCAAAGCCGGCTACACGGCTATCCCAGGCGTCGCAGGGGAAGACATCACCCAGGGCGGCTTGCGAGCCGCCGAAGCCGCGGCGGTCTTTGTGGTCCAGGATGGCCGCAAGGAGTTTTGGGATCAAGCGCTTGCCGCTGTCGCCGCGGCGTGAGCGGTTTGAACCGACGAGACCTCGGACGGTGCCGCATCGGCTGAGTCCTGCGCGCAAAGCCCTTTGTCGTCAAGAACCTGGCAGTGCGTCAACCGGCCGGCTTTGCCGTCCGAAGTCTGGGACGTCAACTCATTGTGAACACACCCAATACATTCTCGACGTTGCGAGCCTGATGAAACCCGACACCATTGTCCGCTCCACCTGCCCCTATTGCGGCGTCGGCTGCCAGGTGCTGCTCCACATCAAGGAGGAGCGCATCATGCGCATCGATGCGCCCTTCGACGTCGCGCCCAACTATGGCCGGCTGTGTGTCAAGGGACGCTTTGGCACGGACTTCGTGCATCACCCTAGCCGGTTGACCACACCGCTGATCCGCAGGACACCGCAGCGGCCTGGCCAGCGCGTTGCCGCGACCGGGCCGGAGGACTGGCGCCAGGCGAGCTGGGACGAGGCGCTGGATCTGGTGGCCGAGCGGCTGATGGATCTGCGGGCGCGCTATGGGCCGGACAGCATCACCGCCAACGCCTGCGCCAAGGCCACCAACGAGGACAACTATCTGCTGCAAAAGCTCCTGCGCCAGCTCATCGGCGCCAACAACATCGACCACTGCGCACGGCTCTGCCACGCCGGCAGTGTGGCCGGCCTGCAACTGGCCATCGGCTCCAGCGCCATGAGCAACAGCATCGCTGAGATGAAGGACCTGGAGTGCTTCATCGTGACCGGCTCCAACACGGCCGAGACCCACCCGGTGATCGCCACCTTCCTCAAGCAGGCTGTACACAAGAACGGCGCCACGCTGATCGTGATCGATCCACGCCAGACCGAGATGACCCGCCACGCCACGCTGTGGCTGCGCCAGAAGCCGGGGACGGACACGGCGCTGTTCAACGCCATGGCCCACGTGGTGGTGCAGGAACAGTTGGTCAACGCCGATTTCATCGCCCAGCGCACAGAAGGCTTCGAGCGCTATGTGGGCAGCCTGGCCGACAAGACCCCCGAATGGGCCGAGGCCCTCACCGGCGTGCCGGCTGAGGACATTCGCCGTGCGGCGCGGCTCTATGCCACCGCCCCCGCGGCCGCCATCTACTGGGGCATGGGCATCAGCCAGAGCACCCACGGCGCCGACAACACGCTGACCCTGACCAACCTGGCGCTGCTGTGCGGCCAGGTGGGGCGGCCAGGCACGGGCCTCAATCCGCTGCGCGGCCAGAACAACGTGCAAGGCTGCTCCGACGCCGGCGGCCTGCCCGGCTTTTACACCGCCTATCAGCCGGTGACCGACCCGGCCGTGCGCGGCCGCTTCGAAGCAGCATGGCACACGCCGCTGCCCAGCCGGCCGGGCCTGACCACCACCGAGATGGTCGATGGCATCCTGGCCGGCCAGGTCAAGGGGTGGTACGTCATGGGGGAGAACCCGCTGATGAGCGAGCCCAACCTGCGCCACGCCCAGCACGCGGTGGAGCAGCTTGAGTTCTTCGTCTCGCAGGACATCTTCTTCAACGAGAGCAACGTCTACGCCGATGTGATCCTGCCCGCGGCCGGCTTCGCCGAAAAGGATGGCACCTACACCAACTCCGACCGGCGGGTGCAGCGCGGCCGCGCGGCGCTGGCGCCGCCCGGCCAGGCGCGGGCCGACTGGGAAATCATCAGCGATCTGGCGCGGCGAATGCTGCGCCAGATCATCCAAGCGCCGTCCGAGGCAGGGATGGGCGATCGGTTCCGCGGCGCGGATGGCGATGCGGCGCTGGCACAGTGGAGCTATGGAGACCCTGAGGAGGTCTGGGAGGAGATGCGGCGGGTGACGCCGGAGTTTTGGGGCATCACCTATGAGCGGATAGAACAGGTGGGAGGGATCCACTGGCCCTGCCCGACGCTGGATCATCCCGGCGCCCCCTATCTGTTCGCCGAGGACTTTCCCAGCGGCCGCGGGCGCTTCTGGCCGGTGGAATTTGGCACCGAGAGCGAGCTGCCCGACGGGGAGTATCCCTTCATCCTCAGCACCGGCCGTGTGCTCTATCACTGGCACGGCGGCACCATGACGCGCGTTTCGGCGCTGGACGCCATCTGGCCAGAGTGTACGGTGGAGCTGCACCCTCACGACGCGGCCCGGCTGGGGCTGGAAATGGGCGATTGGGTGGAGGTGGCCAGCCGCCGCGGGGCGATCAGCGCCCGTCTGCTGGTCACCGGCCGTTCGCCGGAGGGCACGGTCTTCATTCCCTTCCACTTCGCCGAGGCCGCGGCCAATGTGCTGACCGACAATCGGCTGGACCAACGCGCCAAGATCCCCGACTACAAGGTGTGCGGCGTGCGCATCGGACACGCCGTTGCTCCGCCGGCCGCTGAGATAGCACTGACCGAGCGTGGGGCGATCAAGGACCCCGTGGTGGCTTAGACTTGCC
>JACSRL010000477.1 GCA_014879765.1 Anaerolinea sp.
ATCGGCGCGCACCGCGATGCCGGCTGGCAGCGGGTGCTGCTGGCCGACATCGCGCGCGAGCTGATCAAGCGGCTGGATCGCCCTGTGCTGGTGGTGCGGTAACAGTCAGATCGGCTTGCGCGTGATACGCACCGCGCCTGGCTGTATGACGACGAAGGAATCGCTAAGCTGCCCCGCATGCTCGCGCACAACGCGCCTCACCATGTTCACCAAGGTGAGGCGCGTGTGCCCCGGGAATCGAATCAGGATCACACCGGCTGATCGTGCGGTGCTGGCAAACACCAGCCAGCCGAAATCCTTGTCTTCCGTCAACAGTATTCGGTTCTCTCGCTCTGCCCGTTCAATCAATAGCCGATCGTCAGATCGTCGCATGTTCTCACTCACGGCATAGACATCGAAGCCGTCAGCCCGCAACGCGCGCACAACAGCGAAGTCACAACTCTCGTCGGCCAGGAAACGCAGTTGCGCCGTGTCCATCATGCAGGCTGCAGAAGAACGGTCTCAAGGGCAAGCGAATCAGCCGCATATCTGAGTGCCGCCCGGATATCACCAGGGCTCAAACGAGGATAAGCGTCGAGAAGGTCTGCTTCACTTGCTCCTTCGCTCAGCTTCCTGATGATCAGCTCGACCGGGATACGTGTGTCTCGGATGACCGGTTTGCCCAACATGACGGACGGATTGATTTCGATGCGACCGCTTGTGTTCATGGGTATCACTCCGTTTCAAACGCGTTCTATCGTCGCAGGACCGCCTGGATTGTACGTCATTCTAGCCGGAGCGTCAAACACCCAGGATATCTTAGGCTTTGGTGCGTTCACCAGCCTGCCAGCCAGTTTGGTGAATAATCGAAGTTCACTTCGTTGTCGGTCAACAGCGCCAGACCGCTGCCGTCAGACTGGATGCGCATGATCTCGCTGTAGCCGCTGCCGGGCCGGTAGCCGCTGAAGAGGATGGCGTCGCCGCCGAAGTCCCAGGCCGGCGCCTCGGGCCGCAGCGCCTGCGGCGCCAGAAGCTGGATGTCGCTGCCGTCGCTGCGCACGGTGTACAGCGCCTGCCCCTGCGACCGGCTGCCCCAGAAGGCCAGGCGCGTGCCGGAGGAGGACCAGCTTGGGCTGCGATCGTCGAAGCCGCTGGTCACCGGCCGCACGTCGGCGCCGTCCGCGGCCATGCTGAAGATCTCGCCGTTGGAGGGGGTGCGATAGGCCGTGAAGGCGATGCGCCCGCCGAGCTTCGACCAGTCGGGGTACAGATCGTCGCCGGTGTTGTGGGTGATCTGCGTCAGGCCGTGCGTGGCCAGGTCCAGCACGTAGATCTCCCAGTCGCCGTCGCGCTTGGAGGCCAGGGCGAGCCTGCGGCTGTCGGCCGACCAGGTGGGGTGCAGATTGTCGAAGGGGCCATCGGTCAGTTGCACCGCGCCGCGGCCGTCGCGGCTCATCAGCCAGATTTGACTGGGGCCGCTCCCCTCGCGGCGCTCATAGGCGATCCAGCGTCCATCGGGTGAGCCGGCCGGCGCGTTTTCCTGCGCGTGCGGTGTGTAGGTCAGGCGAAGCTGTCGCCGGCCGTCGGGCAACATGCGATAGATCTCGCCGTTGCCGTCGCGGTCGCTGATGAACACCACCTGCGCCGGCCCCTGGTCCTGGATGACGGTCAGCGCGTCGCTATCCCGGCTCGTCACAAAAACCTTGCTCAGCCGCGGCTCGAAGGCGATCCCTTCCTCGGCGCCGGGCGGCACGGCGATACTGGTCACCGGCGACCAGTCGAAGGTATCGTAGACTTTGACCTCGTCGCCGCAGGCCACGAACAGATGCCCGCTGTCGGGGTTGACCAACAGCACGAAGGGCTCCTTGCCTGTGCTAATCGTCCCGACAACCTGGTCCAGATAGACGTCGATCACGGTCACGGTGTGCGCCGGGCCGCGGTTGGCCACGTACAGCCGCCGGCTGGCCGGATCGTAGGAGATGCCATAGGGCGCGGCGATGCCGTTCCACTGGTGGATGACCTGGCCGTTGACCAGATGAAACACCTGATTCGACCCATGCGCGGACAGGAACACATCGCCGGTGGTCGGGTCGGCCGCCAGCAGCGCGGGCTCGTGGCCCACGCCGTGCAGCGTGCGGATCACAGCCAGGGTCGCGGGGTCGAACACGGTCACCGTGTCGTTGCCGAAGTTGGCGATGTAGCCATAGCCGCCGGCCACCGTCACGCCGTCCGGCAGGAGATTGGCCGGGATGTTCTGCGCCAGCGCGCCAGCCACCGGATCGACCACCGACGCGTTGGCTGTCTGGCGGTTGGCGACCACCACGTGGCCGCTGCCGGGGATGACCGCCACGCCGTTGGGGCCGCGCGCGTCCGCCCCCAGGTCGATCTGCGCCTGCAGGCTGAGGTATTCGTTGACCACGCCCAGGGTGCGGCCGCTGTGGTTCACGCCGTGAAACGCGACATAGACCCGGTCGCCGGCCGCGTTGACCGCCACGCCATGCGGCCGGCTGCCGGCCGGCAGGTTGAGCTGGCCGGCCCAGTAGGGCGTCGGCACGTGGCCGGGCGTAGCCGTGGGGATGGCCGTGGGTGTCGCAGTGGGTGTCGCAGTGGGTGTCGCGGTGGGTGTCGTCGTCAGCGTGGCCGTTGGGGTGGGTGTGGCCGGCGGCGCTTCATGACCGCGCAGGATCAGCGGCAGGAAGATGTGGCGCAGGGGCGGCTGGGCCCGCCGGCAGATGCGCAGCGCGACCTCGTCCAGCACCATGCCGCTGCGGCCGCCGGTCCCGTTGTTGAAGGTTCCGAAGTGCAGCCAGAAGCTGCGGCCGGCATAGACGCTCAAATCCACTGTGGTCAGCGTCCAGGTCTGGCTGTTGTCGCGCCAGGTGCGCAACACGTCGTAGCTGCCGTCGGCGAAGACCGCCAGCAGGTATTGGTAGTCTGCCACCTCCGGACCGGCCGTCAGCAGGGTGGCTACATCGACCTCGGCGTCCCCCACGGCCGCGCTGTCGCCCAGCGTTGGATAGCGCCAGAAGGTGAGGGTTGCGCTGCTGGCATTGGCCGGGACGCTGACCCACTGGCGCGCGCTGGAGTAGCTGTAGACGTTGGGGCCGCTGGGGCCTGTGCCCGTGCGCATGGCATACACGCCGGCGTAGCGGATGTCCTGCGCGTAGCCGGCCGGCAGCGGCGTGCTGGGCGTCTCCCAGGCGCGGGCGATGTGGGGGTAGGGCAGCAGCTCCGGCCCGGTCTCGAAGCCGCCGTCGGCCAGCGCCTCGTAGCAGAGGCTGGTGTAGCGATAGATGACGCCCTCGGCCAGCGCAAACAGATCAGGCAGCGGCCCGGCGGCTACCACCTGCTGCGGGGCCGCGCCGCCCGGCAGCAGTTCCTGTGGCGCCCAGCGCTGCCCGCCGTTGTCGGAGCGATAGATCATCGGCGGAAAGCGCGGGTCCCACTGCGGCCCGGTCAGCGCCAGGTAGAGCGCCTCGCCGGCCGGATCAGGCGCCAGGCTGCGGTAGGTCTCGTTGTAGTTGCCATCCAGCCCGGCGGTGACGTTGCTCCAGGTCGCGCCGCCGTCGGTGGAGCGAACGATGCCGGCCTCCGGCTGTATGGCCGAGCCTTCGATCTCACGATACACCGCCCACAGCGTGTGGTCGATGGCGTAGCGGGGCGAGATGGCCAGGCTGTAGGTGGGGCTGGCCGCGTTCAGCCGCTGCCAGCTCGCGCCGCCGTCGGTCGAACGACTTATGGCGCCATAGCCGGCCGCAAAGAGGGTGTGATCGGTGGCGTAGGCCGGCGAAATCGCCAGCAGATAGGCCTCCAGACTGGCTGGCTGGCCGGCCGAGGGCAGCCACGAATCGCCCGCGTCGGTGGAGCGGTAAACCTGCTGCTGGTCAAATAGCGTGTTGATCAGGAACAGGGTGCGATCCAGGGTGAAGTTGGGCGACACCGTCAAATCCGACACCGCCGTGCTGCTCCAGACCATCTGCCAGGTTGCGCCGCCGTCGGTGGAGCGCAACACGCGGCAGCCCGGCGGGCTGGCTGTTTCAGCCAGGACGAACAGGGTGTGATCGGCTGAATAGGCAGGTGAGGGGATGATCTTGACGGCGCCGGCAGCGCCTGTGCCCAGCGCAGTCCAGTGCTGGCCGGCATCAGTGCTGCGGTAGAGACCGGCCTGCGTGCCTGCAAACAGCGTGTGATCGGTCGCGAAGGTGGGTGAGGCAGCGATAGCCTTGATGGGAAAGCTGTCCGGCGCAGATAGCATCTGCCAGGACGGAGGCGAGGAGGGCGTTGACAGGGAACTGGCCAGCGCGCCGGCGCTCACCAGCAGCAGAGTCAACGCGGCGAGGATAAGCGGAAGGGTGCGCGTCTTCATCGGAGACCTCCCTGACAACGAACTTGCTGTCAAAGCGCGAAAACAACCGCAACGCGATACCTTGCTGCGGCGACGCGCCCAGCCAACGACTGCGCTGTCGCTGCACAAAGCGCGTCTAAAGAAGAAGACGTATGAGTAAGGCGTGAGACACGGTGAAGTCATCCGAGATCTCTGCTGCTTGGCACACACCTCGTTGGGATGTATAATTCAAATAGTGACCCTGCCATGGATCTGGAGATGAGCTATGAACTTACTTGCGACTTACACTACCGCCACCGCGATCTATGAACACGGGACGTTGCGCTTGCTAAGCCCGCTCCCTCTCCCAGAGCGCACCCGCGTCAAGCTGGTAATCCAACCTATCGACGATAGCGATGAGCTGCACCGGGTTAAACAGGTGCTGACCGCCACTGGCTTAGTGACGGCGCCACCAGGCGCTGTCACTGGTTTGGCGCTCGGATCAGAGCTTCGCCTGGCAGAGACCGCTGAACGCTACGCCGTAGGCGGCCCCCTGTCTGAGACCATCATTGCCGAACGGGATGCAAGATGAGTTCTTCGATCTACTATCTGGATACCAGCGCGCTGATCAAGCGCTACGTAGCCGAGACTGGTAGCGCTTGGATCCGTAGCTTAGTCGATCCTACGGCGTCCAACTTGCTGTTGACTGCCCGATTGACCATTGTTGAGGCTCGCAGCGCCTTGGCCCGCCGCAAGCGCGAGGCTTCGATCAGCGATGACGATCACGTCTTTGCGGTCGGCATGTTAGCTAATCGCACCTTCACACAGTACCACTTTGTTGAGCTTGAGGAAACTGTTGTTTATCTGGCAGGTGACCTTTTGGATCACCATCCGCTACGCGCCTATGACGCCGTGCAGTTGGCATCTGCTCTGATGATCAATTCAGCATTGATAGCCGCTGAACTGCCTGGTTTGATCTTTCTCACGGCCGACGATCGACTGTCGAGTATAGCGCAGATTGAAGACATGGCCTGTGACAATCCCAACTTCTATCCTTGACGGGGGCGTGACCGAAGATCAGATATGGTCGTAATCATAAGAAGACAACTGAAACAAATGGACTTGAAGGGCCTCCTACTCATGAGTCCATCTGGGCGATGCTACAATGGCGTCCACCTGGAGATCTTGTCATGAATATACTCTCGGCTGGCTTTGTTTGCGGCGACCTGGTGCTGGCGCCGGTGGATGAACTGCCGCCGGTGGGCGGCAATCGTTTTGTCCAACATGCCGCGCTGACCATCGGCGGCTGCGCGGCCAACGCCGCGGTGGGCCTGGCTCGCCTGCTGGGCACGGCCGGCGGCCGCGTGGCGCTGGCCGGCCGCGTCGGCGATGACCCGTTGGGCCGCTTGCTGCACGAGTCCCTGGCTGAGGTCGATGTGGACACAGGTCCGCTGTTGACCACGCCGGGGGTGGCCACCGCCATCAACACCGTTCTGATCGCCAGCAACAGCGAGCGCAGCTTCTACGTCTTTCCCGGCGCGTGCGCTCATCTCACCGCGGCAGACCTGCCCGATAGCCTGCTCTGCCAGTTCGACCACCTGCATCTGGGCGCGATCGGCGCGCTGCCTGGCCTGGCCGGCGCGGCCGCAGCCGACGTGGCCCGCCGCGCCCGCGGCCTGGGGCTGAGCACCAGCCTGGACATCACCCTCAACCCGCCGCGCGACAGCGCGGCCGACGTGCTGCCGCTGCTGCCCTACATCGACCTTTTTCTGCCCAATTTGAGCGAGGCGCAGGCCGTTCTTGGCCCCGGCGATGTCGATGCGCTGCTGGCGCGGGGGCTGGCTCGCGGTATGTATCTGATGGGACTGAAGCTGGGCAGCGCTGGCTGCCGGCTGGCGACGTTCGCTGAACAAACCAGCGTGCCCGCCTACCAGGTGGCCGCCATCGACACTGTGGGCGCGGGCGATGCCTGGTCGGCGGCCGTGATCTATGGCTGGCGCATGGGCTGGCCGCTGGCCGAGATCGGCCGCTTCGCCAACGCGGCTGGCGCGCTGTGTACGCTGCATCCAGGCGCTACCGCCGGGATGGCCGATGTCGAGAGCATCCAGCGCTTTGTCCACAGCCAGACCGCTGGCGTCGCTGATCACCCTGCAAGTCCATGACGCGGCTCAGGTCGCGATAATTGCCCGCGCACCCTGGCGCGGTTACAATAGGGGCATCTCCCTACCCCATGAAAGGAACCGTCGATGAACGACACCCTTCTCGCCCAGCAGCGAGCCTACGCCGATTTGATCATTCGTTCGGGGATCAACCTGCAACCTGGCCAGAGCGTCGCCGTGCGCGCTGAGCTGGGCCACCGTGACTTCGTGCGCATCCTGGCCGAGGTCGCCTACGCCGCCGGCGCCCGGCAGGTGGAGGTGCTGTGGGTGGATCCGTTGGTCAACCAGATTCGCTACCAGCAGGTGCAGCCGGAGTATCTGGGCTTCGTGCCGGAGTTTGAGGTGGCGCGCGCCCATGAGTTCCTCGACGAAGGCTGGGCGCGCGTGGCGCTGACCGGTGAAGAGTACCCGGACGCGCTGGAAAATGTGCCGCCGGCCGCGCTGCGCGAGTATCAGCAGGCCTGGTACAAGAAGCTGGGCTTCTTCCAACAGCGCATGATGAACAACGATCTCCCATGGTGCGTGGCCGGCGTGCCCATGGCGCCGTGGGCGCAGAAGATCTTCCCCGACCTGGACGCGGCCGAGGCCACGGAGCGGCTGTGGGAACTGGTGCTGCGCGTCTGCCGGGCCGATCAGCCCGATCCCAACGCGGCCTGGCAGCAGCACGACGCCAATCTGAAGAAGGTCGTGGCCTTCATGCAGCGCAACGATGTGCGGGCAGTGCGTTTCCTGGACCAGCAGATGGGGCCGGACGGCCAAGCCGCCACCGACCTCACCGTGGGCCTGACCGACCGCCCCAACTGGATCAGCGGCTCGTCGTACAGCGCGACCGGTGTGTCTTTCTTCGCCAATATCCCCACCGAAGAGGCTTTCTGCACGCCGCACCGGGAGCGAACCGAGGGCTGGGTGCGCACCTCCAAGCCAGGCTTCCCCTTCCAGCGCGAGGTGCTGGGCGCCTGGTTCCGCTTCGAGCAGGGTCAGGTGGTTGAGTGGCGGGCGGAGAAGGGGCAAGAGGTGCTGGACGAGCTCTTCCAGATCCCCGGCGCGCGGCGGCTGGGCGAGGTGGCGCTGGTGGATGTGCGTTCCCCCATCAACCAGAGCGGCCGGATCTTCTACAACACCCTCTTCGACGAAAATGCCGTCTGCCACATCGCCTTTGGCCGCGCCTACCCCGAGGGCATCCAGGGCGGCAGCAAGCTGAGCGATGAGGAGCTGGACGCGCTGGGCCTGAACAGCTCCGAGACCCACAACGATCTGATGATCGGCGCGGCCACCATGCAGGTGATCGGAACCTGCGCCGATGGCAGCGAGGTGGTGATCATGGAGAATGGGATGTTTGTGGATACAGTATTGGTGTGACGGTTAAAACGGTATCCAATCCAACCGGTCGATCCACTCTTCCGCCTCGCTGGCGTCCCAGATCAGCAACAACTCCTGGGCCAATCTGCCGATGGTTGCGTCAGGCCGTATCCAGATCAGGCCCCAAAGATGACCGCCAGCCGCCCAGTGATCTTCCAGGTGAGCTGGCATGCTGGTGCGATTATCGGTCACAAGCAAACGTTGAGCCAGGTCCAGGTAACGCAGCAGGTCAGGATCCAAGGTGCCCAACGCTGGCGAACCTGGGTCGCCAACGCGCAGGACATCGATCGCTGGGTCCAATCGTTGCAGAGCCAGCTTCAAGCGAGGCGACAAGTTCTCATCGATCAGGAAGCGAACCTTCATGACATGCTCACACTCTGGCGCTGCGAACGCACAGTGCGCAGCCGCTCAATCAGCGGTGATGGCTTTCCAGCCCATTCCTTATAGCGCGCTTCGCGCCAGGCGCTCAATCGGCTCAGGTACGCGTCGATTTGCGCCCGGTTGCGCAGATAATAGATGATCGTTGCGTGGATCTCTTCCAGAGAAAGCGATGGCAGATTGGCAGCGATCTCTTCAGGGCTATAGCCCTCCAAGTAGTAGTGAAGCACGTTGTCGATGCCAATCCGATGGCCCTTAATGCGTATGTCGTCGGGTGTGACGAAGTCAAAGTATTCTTCTAGCAGCATCACAGTCACCTTGCCTTTTCTGGTTCTCTACACCGAGCACATTCCATGGTTTAGATAATTGTCTTTTCATGGTGCTGTGATTTTACCATCTTCTCTCCAACCCCGCAAGGAAGCGAGATTTCCCATGCATATCCACCTTATCATCAACGACGATGCTCGCGACTTCGAGGTCGCATCCGATGAGCTGCTGCTGACCACCCTGCGCCGCGCCGGGCTGTACAGCGTCAAACATGGCTGCGAGACGGGGGAATGCGGCGCGTGCGCGGTGCTGCTGGAGGGCAAGCTGGTCAACACCTGTACGCTGCTGACTGCCCAGGCGCATGGCAAGCGCATCGAGACGATCGAAGGGCTGGCGCCTGGCTTTGTGGCTGAGGATCACGATACGCTGGGTCTCGATACGCCGGGTCTCGATACGCCGGGTCTCGATACGCCGGGTCTCGATACGCCGGGTCTCGA
>JACSRL010000037.1 GCA_014879765.1 Anaerolinea sp.
CGGCGTTGAGTAGCCGCAGGCGTATCGAAACCAGCCCGGCGTTGAGTAGCCGCAGGCGTATCGAAACCACCACGTTCCCACGCCACCGCGGCCAGGTAGTTGTTGCGCCCTTCGTCCAGCAAGCCCGGCTCGACCACGGTGCCTGCGGTGACGACGCGGCGCACCACCCGTTCCACCAGCTTCTCGCCCGGCGGCGGCTCGCTGCCCAGTTGCTCGGCCACGGCCACCTTGTAGCCGGCGTTGACCAGTTTGGCGATGTGTGGCTCGACGCTGTGGTAGGGCACGCCGGCCAACGGCACGCGCTCGTTGAGCCCCACCGGCCGCGAGGTCAGCACCACCTCGCAGACCCGCGCCACGATCTCGGCGTCGCCGTCGAAGGTCTCGTAGAAATCACCAAGGCGGAAGAAGAGAATGGTGTCGGGGAACTGTTTCTTGATCGCCAGATATTGGCGACGCATAGGGGTCGTCATGAGGAATGATGAGTGATGAAGTATGAAGTATGAATGATGAACGATGAATCCGGAAGTCAGATTCCGGATTCATCGTTCATCATTCATGCTTCATCATTTCTTGACGCGCCCGTTGGGGTCGGCGTAGAGGGTGTAGGCCAGCCAAGTAGGGTTGGCCGGGTCCTCGGCGCGGATGTAGGCGCGGGCCGCGTGGAAGGCGTCGCCCAGGGAGGCGCCTTGCAGCAGCTCGGTGTAGAAGCTGATGGCGAACTGGGCGGCCAGCACGTCGTTGACCTCCCACAGGCTGCCGACAAAGGCGCTGGCCCCGGCGCGCACGAAGCGCGCGGCCCATCCCCCCATCTTGGTCAGGGAGAAATTCGCCTCGGCGGTGTGGCAGGCGTTGAGAAAGACCAGCGGCTTGCTTTTGGCCACACCGGTGCGCATGGGGCCGACGATCTGGCTGGGCCGCAGGGCGCCGTCTTCCAGCGTCAGCTCCGATTCGTCGGGCCGGCTGTAGTCGAAGTCGCCGTGGCAGGCAAAGTGGAAAAGCTGCACGTCGCCGCCGCGCAGCGCGTCGGTGACCTGCGTTGCCCTGTCCAGCCACGCGCCGCCGTAGCTGATGTCGGGGCGCAACTGGGGCAGCTCCTCGCTGAAGAATTTCTGTTCCGTCTTGACCGAGGCCAGATTGCTCTTGGGTGTCACGACGCGGGCCTGGTGCAGGCTGAAGTCCTCGGGCAGGCCGCGGCCATCCAGCCAGCGGGTCAGGCGGAACTGGGCGCAGAGGAAATCCTCGTTGGGCAGGTCGTCCTCGTGGGGCAACACCATCTCCCACGGGATCCACGGCTCGTCGGAGACGATCAGCAGGCTCAGCTCCGGCTGCTGCTGGCGCAGGGTGCGCAACTGGCGGTAGGCGTTGCGCAGCGCGGGGGTGAAGAGCTGCTCGTACAGCTCCCAGCCGATCTCCTGCAACTGCTCCTGGTTGGCGGCCGACTGCGCCGCGGTCCGTTTGTTCTTGCCGGCGCGCGCCATCTGGCTCAGCCCCAGCAGGGTGTTTTCCATGAAGGTGCGCGGGTCAGTCTCCAGCGTCTTCGATCCCATGCGCTGGAAGACTAGGCCTAGCTTGCCGGTGGGGGAATGGAGGGTGTAGCTGAGCTGGCGCCGGTCGGCGCTCAGCGCGATGCGCAGCACGAAATCGGGCCGGGCCGCGTCGGCCGCGGCCAGCGTCAGCGTCCCCGCTTCGCTGGCGGTCAGCGTCCCGTCCTCGGCCCGGTCGGCGATGACTGGCTCCGGCTCGGCATCGGTGGCGTCCACCGGCGGCCGGTCGCGCACCTCCACCTGGAAGCTGGCCGTGCCGGCCAGCCGCTCCCGGTGATAGAAGTCCAGGCTGATGCGACGCGTGCCGGCGCCGAGATCAGGGTCAGGCGTCAGCAGAAAGATGGCCGTCTGCGAGTCGCGGTCCATGTAGACCATGAGGGTGCGGGTCAGGTCGCCCGTCTCTTCGTCGAAGCCCTCGGCGTTGCAGACCACCAGCACCGGCTGCGGCTCTGGCGTGATGAATTCCACCGCCACGTTGGCATCGACCACGCTGCCCTCAGCTTTCTCCAGCGTCAGCCGCACCCGCAGGGGGATCGCCTGGTCGAAGGTGCGCACCTGGCCGGGGAAACGCACGTCGGTGTGGAAATTGACCACCGGCGGCGCGGCCACCGTCACCAGCTCAACCATGGCCAGCTCTGGCATGAGCATGGCCGGGGCGCTTTCGCTGAACGCGAACTCGGCCAGGGGCGGCTCGGCGGCCAGGAACAGCGGCGTCTTGGGCACGGCCGCCATCGGGTTGCGGTCGATGAGCTCGACGATTTGTCCAGCATCCTGCGCGGTCATCGTCTGGCCAGGGCCGCCAAAGCTGGGTATGCCGCCGCCGCGCACGGTGAACGCGGACTCGGCCACGGCATAGATGGCCGAATGGTCCTTGACCAGATGCAGGAAATCGTGGGTGGCCGTCAGCCGCGCCACATCGTCGGCCGCATCGTTCAGGGCTGCGCTGTAGCGGCCCATCCAGGTGCAAAGCGCGTCCTGGTCGTGCAGCGAAAGCTGATCCCACTGGTCGTTGAGCCGCCTGATCACGCGTTGCGTCAACCGGGCCGCTTCGGGGAAGATCTCGCCGCTGGTCGAGGCTGTGGCCGCGGGCGCCAGGCGGTCGTCTGGCCCGATCAGCCGGTCGACGAAGGCCATGAGCTCGCGCGCCTGGTCGCTGCTGAGCGTCTCGACGCCGCGGCTTTTGGGGCGATGGGCGGCTGTCAGCAGGTTGGCGGCGCTGGCTGGCAAGGTGGCGGCCTTCTCGAAACCGAACAGCAGCGGCGCCAGCGCCGCGCCGCGCGCGATGTCGCCGGCTGCCTGCGCCAGACGGACCCGCCAGGCGGCCAGGATGTCGCCCAGCTCAACCCGGGCTGCATCGCCCAGGCTGCCCCATTGGCTGTGCAGGTCGCGCAGCACCGCCAGAGTCGTGTCCCTAGGCTTGCGGAAGTCGTAGGCGCTGTGGTCGGGAGTTGGCATCGATGGTCTCCTCGCAGGGGGTTGGCTAGTCTTTGCGGGTCAGCACGAAGGTCAGCGCCGCGCCGGCCGCCACGCCGACGCCGGTGCCCAGCAGCTTGAACTCCCCTTCGGCCGACATCTCGGCGCTGAACTGGATTTCGCTGAGCTGGAAGACGCCGTGCGCGGTCTGCACCTGGTCCACGGCAAAGGCGGACTCCAGGCTTTGCATGAAGCGGGTGAACTGGTCGCGCAGCGCGTCCACGCTGATCTTCTCGGTGACGCGGGTCAGCTCCGATTGGCCGCGCGAGGTCGCCCGCTCCTCGACGCCCACGAAGGTGATGGTTGTCTCTTCGTCCATGGCATGGTCCTGGCTATGCGTTGTAGATCTTGTTGACCGCGCCATACCAGCCCGCGCCCTTGAAATCCAGCTCCTCGTAAAGGGGCGAGGGCTGGTCCCGCGGCACGTAGATGCTGATGCCGTGCGCTTTGCCGTCGAACTTGCCGGCCGTGGCGTTGCGGATGATGGGCGAATTGGCCGATTTCAGCCAATCTTGCAGCCGGGCCGCGGCCTCGATGGCCTTGGAGGCGCTGGCGTCGCCGCGATAGCCCTTGAGCATGGCGTCCAGCAGACTGACCAGGTCGATGTACTCCGGGTCGTCGAAGGCGTAGCCGTCGCGTTGTGCCTTGTCGCGTGCGTCGCGATAGGCCTTTTCCAGGAAAAGGTCCTCCTTGTACTCCTTGCCCAGCGCGTTGGCCAGCGGCTGGATGACCGCGGCCGCCTCGCCCAGCCGGCTCAGATCGATGGCCGATTGGGTGACATCGGGCAGGCGGCGGCTGTCGCTGGTGTAGGACTCGACGTAGCGGTCGACGATCAGCGTGGCCAGCTCGCGCGCGTCCATGGTTGGCCGGGCCGCCAGGTCGGCCAGGATGGCGTTGTAGGGCCAGCCGCGCATGGGTTCCACCTCCTGCGAGGCCACCATCACGTCGGCGAACTGGCGCACCTGGTACTGCACCTCGATCATGGCCATCAGGCAGGCGTCCATGCCGATGATGTTCAGGTGGCGCAGCGCGCCCTCGTTGCCCCAGCCCATCAGTTGGTCCAGCCGCGCCTTGTCGTTGAAGACCGCGGCCACATCGGCCTCGTCGGCGGCGAACTCGGCCACCCGCAGCGCCTGGCTCAGCTCTCGGTTGGTCAGGAAGTCCATGGAGGTGTCGTCGCACAGGATGGCGCGCGAGGAGGCGCTGCGGGTGCGGCTGGCCCGGCGGTTGATGCTCTGAGCCGTGGAGCGGAAGATGGCGGCGTTGCTGCCGCGCGCTTTGCGTCCCTGCGCGGCCGAGCGGGACATGCCGCGCACCTTGGCGTAGATGTCGTCGTCCTTCCAGCCCAGGCCGTGGTTCCACAGCACCAGCATGGTGTTTCTGGCCGGGCAGCGGTTCATGCCCCAGACGATGAATTTGGCCAGCTCGGCCGGGTCGCCGGTGTTGACGTCGGGCAGAACCTGGACAATGTTGTCCTCCACCGCCTGGCCCTTGTGGATCTCCAGCCGATAGGTGCTGCCCGGCGCAGCGCCCTTCTTGGCCGCCAGTTGGTCCTTCGCAGCCAGGGTGTCGAACTGGGCCAACACGGCCATCTGGTCGGTGGTACCCACGGTCTCGATCTCGGCGATGTCGTGTTCGCCCGCGCTGGTCATCTCGGCCATCAGCGAGTATTTGCCGTACTTGCTCTGGAAGGTCGCGCCGTTGTCGCCGGCCATGTAGAGCAGAATCGTCCAATCGCGTTTGTCGGTCATCGGCGGTCTCTCCTTGGGGGTTGAGGGTTGCGTTGGCTGCGGCGCCGGTCGCAGCGCGTTCAGCCGGCCGGCCAGGCTGCTGGCCAGGCTGGCCAGCCAACTGCCCAGCCCGCGCGTCGCGAACTGGTCGATCATCTCGCCCAGGCCGGCCTCGGAGAGGGGCGAGACTTGCGGCGCGCTGGCCGGCCCGGCGACGCTCCACACGGTGGTCGGCTCGGCCGGGCAGTCGTGCAGGATCAGCAGGGTGTGCTGTGTGGGGTAGGCGCGCAGAGCCCAGGCGATAAAATCGTCGCGCTGGGCCGGGCTGTCGCCGGCGGCGTCAGCGGCGGCCACGGCGCTGGCCAGCGCCTCGCCGGGCAACTGGGCCAGACGCAGCGCCGGCTGGTTGAGCCCCAGCCGCGCCTGCACCAGCACGGTCGCGCCCGCGGGGCCGGCCGGCAGCCCATCCTGCGCCAGCAGCGGCGCCAGGTCGACGCCCCCCTGGCCCGGCGCCAGTCGGTCCGACGCGTCGCCGCAGACGAAGAAGAGGATCTTCCAGGTGGGTTCATGGCTCATGGCGCGGCTCCCTTGATCAGATCAGCAGAAAATGATCGGCCAGCGGCTCGACAAAGCCCTTGGGCCGGTACTCGCCGGTGGCGCGGTTGAGCTGGTAGTCGCCCTGGTAGTCGCCGCGGGCGATGCGTTGCAGCATAGCCACCAGCCGGTCGATGTCGCCCAGGTCGCTGTAGCAGCCGAAGCTGGCGCGCACCATGCCGGGCATGTTCGACTTATCGCCGCCGAGCAGTTGGCTGCGCCAGCTTTCGGCGTGCTGCTCGTCCAACTGCAACAGGTGTACCACGTAGGGGTGGGCGCAGAAGCAGCCGCTGCGCACGCCGATGCCGCCCTCGTAGCCCAGGATCGCCGCGGTCAGGAAATGGGAGACATTTGTCAGATTGAACGGGATGACGCCCACTTTTTCATCCAGCCGGTTCAGGTCGGTTTCGCCGTAGATGCGCATGCCGGGCACGGCCTGCATGCGTTCGATGGCGTAGGCCAGCAGCTCCTGCTCATGGGCCGCCACCGCGTCCATGCCCACGGCCATCAGCGCCTGCGCGGCCGCGGCCATGGCCACCGCGCCCACCACGTTGGGGCTGCCCGCCTCCTCGCGGTCAGGCACGCCCGCCCAGTGTACCTCGTCCAGCGTCACCACATCCACCGTGCCGCCGCCGGTGTACTCCGGCGCGCTGTGCAGGAAAATCTCTTTCGGGCCGATCAGCGCGCCGGCGCCGAAGGGGGCGTACATCTTGTGGGCCGAGAGCACCACGAAGTCCAGGTGCTCCGGGTCGTCGTCGGGCCGCATGTCCACCGCACGATGGGGCGCGAGCTGGGCCGTGTCCACCAGGATGCGCGCGCCGGCCGCGTGGGCCTTGGCGGCCAGACGATGGATCGGCTGGATGAAGCCGCTGACGTTGGACGCGCCGGTGACGGCCACCAGCGCGATGCGGCCGGCGTAGTCGGCCAGCAGGCGGTCGAAATGCGCCTCGTCCAGCCGGCCATCGGGCAGCGCATGCACGTGCAGCACCCGGCCGGCAAAGCGGGCGCGCCAGGGCAGATCGTTGGAATGGTGCTCAAGCTGGGTGGTGATCACCACCTGGTCGGGCCGGGCCGGCAGGCGAAAGGAGAGCTTGTTGATGGCCTCGGTGGTGTTCTTGCCAAAGATCACCGTGTTGGTGCGCAGATCGGCGCCGACGAAGTGGCCGATGATCTCGTGGGCCTGGTCATAGGCTACGGTACACAGGCGCGACTTGAAGCCGGTGCCGCGGTGGACGCTGGCGTAGTAGGGCATGAAGCGCTGCACCGCGTCCATGGCCTCTTGCAGCACCGGCGTGCTGGCCGCGTTGTCCAGGTTGACGTAAGGAACCAGGCTGCCGTCCAACAGCGGCACAAGCTGGTCGTTGCCGACGATGCGCAGGCGGGGGTTGGGTGTGGTGTGGTTCATGGCAGTTCGGGGGGGAATGATGAGTGATGAAATGATGAATGATGCGTGAAGGGGGAGTGGCGGTGGTGTGTTGGTGGAGCGGGAGGAACCGGGGGACCTGGGGGGAGCTGGCGGAACTCACGGCGGCGCTGCGGGTGTGAAGGGCAGGAGGGTGACGACGGCGGGAATGGCCTGGTCGCCCGATTGGAGGGTCAGTTGGGCGCCGGGCTGGTGGTGCGGGCGGCGCACGAAGGCCAGGGCGATGGGGCGCTGGAGGGCGAGGCTGTGGACCGCGCTGCTGACCCAGCCCACCTGTTTGCCCTCGGCCAGCGCCTTGGCCTCCGCGGCCGGCATGGCCTCGGGCAACAGGCCGACCAGATGCGTGGTCACCTTGTCGTAGGTGATCTGGCGGGCGATGATCTCCTGGCCGGTGTAGCAGCCCTTGCGTTCATGGCAAAAGCGGCGCAGGCCAGCCTCCAGTGGGTTGACCTGCTCGCTCAGCTCGCTGCCGGGCGCGGGCATGCCGGCCTCGATCCGCAGCGTGTGGTAGGCGGCCTCGTTCAGCGGGGCTGCGCCGGCCTGCAGCAGCGCAGCCTTGACGGCCAGGCTGGCCGGCGCGGGCGTCAGCAGGGTGAAGCCGGCGCTGCCCAGCCCTTCGTGGCGCTGGACGGTCACATCGACGCCGGCGATGGGCAGGGTGCGCCAGCCGAACAGGGGCAGATCATCCACATGGCTGCCGACCTGGCCCAGCAGGCTGGCGGCCTGCGGCCCCAGCAGGTTGAACTGAGCCAGTGCGCCGCCGCGGCCTTCCAGGGTGACCTGATCGTTGAAGAAGATCTGCGTGCGCAGGGTGTTGAAGAGCGCCGGCCCCTGGCCCGGCCCGGCCAACAGCAGCAGGCCGGCCGGCATGGCCAGCACTGTCAACACCGCCTGGATGCGGGCCGTGGGTGAGGTGAGCACCGTCACTGTGCCCTGGCCCGGCAGCAGGCGCACATCGTTGGTGCTGATGCGCTGCAAGAAGGGGATGCGGTCCTCGCCGCCCAGCCAAAGCCGGGCGTGATCCCCCTCATCGCGCAGCGCCGCGCCAGTGCGCCCTGCCCAGTAGCCGGTGGAAGTAGGTGTCTGCTCTGAAAGCACGATAGGCCTCGCAGTAAGGTGGCTGGACATGTTTGCGCCAAGCCACAGAACTGGCGCAAACCAATGTCGGCAAGTATACCACAACGCGTCCCTAGCCCCAATTGAACTACACCTCCCTCTGCATTGCTCTGGCTGGTTCCCGACTTACCCCGCTCTGGCCGGTCTCCCACTTACCCCGCTCTGGCCGGTCTCCCGCTCTGGCCGGTCTCCCGCTCTGGCCGGTCTCCGACCGAACCAGCATCACCACTCCACCGCGCTCAAAATCACGTCCGATTGCCCACGTGGCTCTTGCAGCCAAAACGCTGCAGACGAGAATCGCCAACTGAGGGGATCGAGTATCAGCCCCTTCCGTCTCGGATTGTCATGCAGATAATCGATCTTGGTCTGCCAGAACTCGCGTTTGGAAATCGCCTCTGGATGCCGGCTTTGCTGCCAGAATTGACGTTCGCGGTCGGAGCGGCCGGTGTGTCGCAGCGTTTCGGAGAATGCCCGCGGCATGTGTTGGTCGCAATAATCGCTCACCGTTGACCTGTGAATTTGCGAAAGGCGGTGATGGTTGCGCCCAGACGTTTGGTGTCGAACTCGGCATCGAAGCCGATCCAGTGCATGTGTGTCGGCATGATGACGAAGGCGTTGGTGCGCAGATGTTTCTCCCGATGGCAGAAATTGAGGCTTTCTGTGATGATCAGGCAGGGTTCTTCGGCGATGAAGACGGGTAGCCAGTCGATGATAGAGAAGGTGAGGAAATAGAGGCCGTGGTCCTGGTAAAGGCGGTAGGTTTCCATGGCAATCCTCGCGGTGTGTCGTCTTGCTCGGGCCGGTCTCTGACCGAGCTGCCAGGGATCTGGGCGGGCACGGTCGGCCCCTACCGGGGTGCTGCGCAAAGACCGGCCCGAGCGGGTTGAGTGGCTGGGCGGGCACGGTCGGATACCGGCCCGAGCGGGTTGAGTGGTTGGGCGGGCACGGTCGGATACCGGCCCGAGCGGGTTGGGTGGCTGGACGGGCACGGTCGGCACCTACCGGGGTGCTGCGCAAAGACCGGCCCGAGCGGGTTGGGCGGCTGGACGGGCACGGTCGGCCCCTA
>JACSRL010000820.1 GCA_014879765.1 Anaerolinea sp.
AACACGTGATTTCGATACGGCAGCCTACTCAATCCACGTGTTCGCACCCGCCGGCTGAGCAGTTACGCTCGCGCCAAATTATAGCGCACTTGGCCCGACCGCCCAACTTGCGCCTGTCACTTGCACCGAATCGCGCACAGTGGTATTATCTGGCGCGGAGAATCTATGCGCATCCTGGTGATCTCTGACATCCACGCCAACCTGACCGCCCTCGACGAGGTGCTGGCCGACGCGGCCAGCGTTCAATGGCTGGGCCAGACCGGCTTCGACGCCATCTGGTCGCTGGGGGACATCGTGGGCTATGGCCCCTGGCCCAACGAGTGCATCCAGCGTTTGCAGCAGTTCCCGGATCACCTGCGGGTGGCCGGCAACCACGATTGGGCCGCGCTGGGCCACCTGGACCTGGAAGAGTTCAACCGCGAGGCGCGCAAGATGGTGCTGTGGACGCAGAAGGAGCTGAGCCCGGCCAGCCTGGCCTACCTGCGCAGCCTGCCCGACCAGCCGCTGCTGCACGGCGCGTTCACCGTCACCCACGGCAGCCCGCGCGAGCCGATCTGGGAATACATCAACAGCGGCAGCATCGCGCGTGAGAATTTCCCCTATCTGACCACCCCCTACTGCCTGGTCGGCCACACCCACGTGCCGCGCCTCTATCGCATGGCGGCCGGCGCTTGTACGGTGCATGGCCCGATCTATGACCGCGATATCTCCCTGGCCGGCCCGCACAGCCTGCTGATCAACCCCGGCAGCGTGGGCCAGCCGCGCGACAACGACCCGCGCGCGGCCTACGCCCTGCTGGACGAGGAGCAGGCGCTGTGGCGCTTTCGCCGGGTGCGCTACGACGTGGAGATCACCCAGGCGGCCATGCGCAAGGCTGGCCTGCCCGAACGGCTGATCGCGCGGCTGGCCTACGGCTGGTAACGGCGCGGGCCGCTGGACAGCCGCTTGAACCTGGGGGAGCGATTTTGCGTGTAAGCGGTGTCAGCGCAACGGGCGCTGGCATCTGACCCACCGGTTTTTGTGCAGGAGGAACGAAGATGAGACGAACAGTGACCCTGGCTCTGTTGGCTGTGGCCTTGGTGGTCATGGCCGGATGCGGCAACGCAGCCGCCCCGCAGTACGACGCCAACATGGCGGCGCCACAGGAAGCGCCGTCGGCCGCCATGCCGGAGATGGATCGCGAGGTGGCCGGCGCGGGCGATGTGCAGCAAGGCGGCGGCGCGGGCGCCCGGCCCGCGGTCGCCGATGCGCGCAAGATGATCTACACCGCTGACATCGGCATCCAGGTCAAGGATCCCGCAGTTGCCATGCAGCAGGTGGAAGACCTGGCGGCCGGCGCCGGCGGCTACACCGCCCAGTCGCAACTCTACCAGTATTCCGGCGACCTGATGCGCGGCATGGTGGTTGTTCGCGTGCCGGCTGAAAGCTACGGCGACACGCTGGCCCGGATCCGCGCCCTGGGCAGCCGGGTGCTGAACGAGAACAGCAACGCCAACGACGTGACGGCCGAGTACACCGACCTGGAGGCGCAGTTGCGCAACCTGGAGGCGGCCGAGCGGGAGCTGCAGGCCATGCTGACCGAGGTGCGCCAGAAGCCCAACGCCAAGCCGGCCGACATCCTGGAAGTCTACAACGCGCTGACCCAGAAGCGCGGCGAGATCGAGCAGGTCAAAGGGCGGCTGAACTACCTGGCCAACCAGGTGGGCTTCTCCACCATCAGCGTCGACCTGGTGCCCGACCAGGTGAGCGCGCCGGTGATCGATGAGGGCTGGCAGCCGCTGGTGACGGTCAAGAACGCCTTCCGCGCCCTGATCGGCATCGCCCAGGGGTTGATCGATCTGCTGATCAACCTGGTGATCGTGGTGCTGCCGGTGCTGCTGCTGGTGGCCCTGCCCATTGTGCTGGTGATCTGGCTGATCCGGCGCTGGCGCCGCGGCCGGCGGAGCCAGCCCCCGGCCCCGCCCTCGGCTGGGAACGATTCGTAGGACGCGCGTCGCAGGACTGTCAGTCCTTCGGAGGACTGACAGTCCTTGGCGCATCTTTCAAGCGGCGGGCGGCGGGTTGCCGCCGATGGTCTGGACGCCGGGGGGCGGGGGAACGCCCATCCACTGGTTGCGTGTCGCCCAATCCTGCACCAGCTCGTTGTAGATCTCCAGGGTCTCGCTCAGCGCACTCTGCTGCTGCTCCCGGGTGCGCTGCGCCTGGGTCGCGCGCGCCAGCCCCAGCCGTTGCATGATCTCTTGATGCACCTGGCGGGGGCGGCCGATGTTCAGAAACTCGAACCGGCCCTCGACCGAGGCGGTTTCCACCACCACGGTGCCGAAATTGATCAGGTTGGCCCACAGGCCGGGGACCACATAGTTGGCGTTCTGCACCTTGTCCCATTCCGCCTGCCGCCGCCGCTCGAACAGCCCCAGCGGCAGCTTGTAGATGTAGTTGATGTGGGTCTTGGTCAGGATGTACTTGTCGTTGCGCCAGTTCTCCACCCGAAACCAGAGCCAGCCCAGGCAGAAGAGCAGGAACACGCTGTAGCCGATGGTGACCGGCCGGCTGATCGTGCTGAGCTTGCGCAGGCTGAACCCGGTGAAAAAGATCAGCAGCAAGGTCACGGTGATCACCGCCAAGGGAATGGCAGCCGCCTTGATCAGGAACCAGGGATGCTTGCGATAGACGACGTCCTCGTCCATCGGCTTGATCTCGCGACGCTTTTTGGCCTCCCGTTCCATGATCAGCTTCTCCTGCGTGTGTTTGGGCAGGATGCGGATCACGGTGTGGAAGATGGCATCGGGCCGCCCGCGCAGCCATGCCCGGAAGCGGCGCAGCGGCCGGGTGAGCCGGTACCAGAAGCGCTGCCAGCGGGTGAGCTGCGGCGGCACAGCCATGCCATCGGGCAGCACGCGCGGGGGAACTTCGGGCGTCAGCCGTACCTTCAGGCGGGAAAGCAGCTTGTTGCGCAGATTCTCCCTTTGCGCGCCCAGCTCGCCGGCGCGCGCCCGGCCTTGCAGCCGGCGCACCGCGGCTTCCACATCGTCAGGCCGCGGCGCCATCTCGAACGTGATCGAGCCCATGCCCGCGGTGGCGATGTTGATGCGTGCGTAGTTGAACAGCTTGCCGAAGATGCTGGCCTGGCTGGTCACATCCTGGATGCGCTCCAGCGGCGCGGTCTGTTGGTCTTCGTTGATCAGAAAGACCCGTTCGTAGCGCAAGACGCGCTTGGTGGTGATGACATAATAATCGTTGAGATAGTCAAGGGTGACCCAGCCCACCGGCAGCCCCAGCCCCAGCAATACCCCCAATGCCCAGGCTGCCGGCGGCAGGTTAAACGTCAGCAGATTGTCCAGCGCCACCACCAGCCCATAGATCAGAAAGGCCGCCGCGAACAGGCCCATGAGCCGCAGCACCAACCAGAGCACATGTCTGTGCTTGAAGAGGACGATCTCCTCATCCTGCCCCTGCCAGCTATAGCGTTTGCGCTCCTTGGGCTTGTCGTTCATCTCCACCCACAGCCGGGTGTCCAGCCACTGCTCGGCGTTGGACTGCATCAGGTAGAGCACGTCGTCGTGTTGCAGGGTGTACCAGTCAGAGCCATCCAGCGGCTCGCCGGTGGGCCCCTTGTCGACCATGGCGCGCACGGTGGCGCCGTGGCGGTCGCCGTGCAGCAGTGCGTTGATGCCGTAGTAGTCCTTGACGCCCACCCGGCTGTAGTGGCGCGGGCGCTCATGTCCCTGGTCGTCGGTGGCCCGCACCAGCGCCGCGCCGGTGGCCAGCAGGTAGAGCTTCGACCCTATCTGGCCCTGGCGGGTCACATCCAGGTTGGCCGGCACATGTTCCCAGCCGGTGATGGTCGCCAGCGCCTGCCAATGCTCCTCGTTCAGCCCGGCAAAGAGCGGCTCGCCGGCCAGGCCCTGCTCGAGCCGCTCGGCAATGGCCGGCCGGTTGCACAGCAGATAGTGGACATCAGGGAAGCGCTCCTCCAACTGCTCGATGAAGTTGGCGGTGATCTGGATCACGCTGACCTGGGTGGCCGCCTCGGCCGCCACGCTCAACTGGTGCGGGATGCGCATCAGGCCGCCCACGAAATAGTTGCCGGCTGTCAGCAGATGGGGCAGCGCGGCAAAGCCCTGCTGCCGCACGATCTCCGGCGTGGGCGCGACCCCGATCAGTTGCCCGCCGCCGCTGAACTCGGTCTGCATCTGCTGGGTGATGCGCACCTGGCCGCGGTCGATGAGGTAAACCGCGCTCTCTGGCTGGTCTGCCGTGCAGATCGACTCGCCGATCTCGAAGGACTTCTTGTTGGCGGTCACCGACAGGCGCTCGATCTGGTGGTCATCCAGCGAACGCAGCAGCGGAATGGCCTGCAGGCGCGCCGCGGTGTTGGTGTAGAAAATCACCCACAGGTCGGGGTGTTTGCTCAGCAGCTCGCTCAGCACAGCCGCGCTGACGCGCAGCAGCACCGAGTCCTGCTCGGCGCGTGCGGTGCTGGCATAGCTGGCGCCGCGGAAAAGCGCCTGCTGCGTGAAGAATTCCCCCTGGGGCAGGCTACGATGCCACCACTCCACCCCCTGCGCGCTGGTGACCGACTGGCGTATCTGGCCCGAATAGACCAGATACGCGTCGTCGGCCTGATAGCTGGTGTCGAAGATCAGGCTTCCGGCCGTGACCGGGAGAACCTGCACCTCCTTCGCCAGCTCTTCCACCTCGGTCTGCGGCCAGGCGGCCAGGTTGCGTCGCTGTCTCAGGAATTCGAAGATATCACTGGTGCTGGGGCTGCTGTCTGTGGCCACGGGGCTGGGTCCTCATCGGGAAAGATAGGTACACGCGCCCCATTATCCACACTGCGCAGATCGCTGTCAACCACTGCCAGTCGCAAGTGCCCGGCACCTGAACAGCACCTTGGTCTCGCAGAAGAAAAACCCGGTTTCTGAACGACAGTGACTAGTGAAAATTGGCGCGGGACGTCACGAGTATGGTATAATCGGCCCGCTCGATTCAGTGCCAGTACAACATTTTCGCAGAAAGTTCACAAGGAGGTGACACCTTGAACTTCGTCGTTTGTGTGAAACAGACCCCCGACACGGCAGAGCTGCCCAAGATCAGCGCAGCAGAGGCTGTCAGCGGCGATATCAAGGCGACGCTCGTGCTCAATCCCTGGGACGAGTTCGCCGTCGAAGAGGGCCTGCTGCTGGAAGATCGTTTTGGCGGCGATGTGACGGTGGTGACGGTGGGACCGGAGAAGGCGACCGAGGCCTTGAAGGACGCCATCGCCCGCGGCGTGAAGAGCGCCATCCTGCTGGATGATCCCGCTTTCGCTGGCTCCGACGCCTGGGGCACGGCTGCCATTTTGGCGGCTGCCATCAAGAAAAATGGCCCGGCCGATGTGATCCTCACCGGCAAGATGTCGGTGGATGGCAACAGCGGCCTGGTGGCGCCGGGCCTGGCCCGCAAGCTGGGCGCAACCCTGCTGACCCAGGTGACCAAGATCGTCGACATCAGCGGCGGCAAGATCACCGTGGAGCGCATGCTGGAAGAGGGTCGCGAGACCATCACCGTCAGCCTGCCGGCCGTGGTCTCGGTCAGCAAGGAGATCAACGAACCCCGCTATCCCAGCTTCATGGGCATCCGCAAGGCCGCCAAGGCCGCCATCCCCGTCTGGAAGCTGGGCGATCTGGGCCTCAGCGCCGGCGCGGTGGGCACCGGCGCGGCCAAGGCCAACTGGACCGATGTGCGCAAGCCGCCAGCACGCTCCTCCCAGGTCGTGATGGTCAAGGAAGCCACTGTCGATGCCACCGCCGCCAAGCTGGCCGACCTGCTGATGGCCGAGAAGGTCATCTAGAGGAAGGAGATAAAACGATGAGCATTCTGGTTTACATCGAACAGTTTGACGGCAAAGCCGCGCCGGTGTCCTGGGAAGTGCTGGGCAAGGCGCGCACGCTGGTGGATCAGTTGGGCGGCAAGCTGGCCGCCGTGGTGATCGGCGCCGGCGTCGAGGGTGTGGCCAAAGAGGCCGTCAGCTACGGCGCCGACGTGGTGCATCTGGTGGAGGACCCCTCGCTGGCTGCCTTCCGCATCGATCCCTACGCGGCCGTGGTCGAGGACCTGGTCAAGACCCACAGCCCCAAGATCGTGCTCTTCCCCGCCACCGCGCGCAGCCGCGACCTGTCGGCTGTGGTGGCGTGCGACCTGGACGCCGGCCTGGCGGCCGATTGCAGCGACCTGTCGCTGGTCGATGGCGGGCTGGCCGCGGTGCGACCGGTCTTCTCCGGCAACCTGCTGACCACCGTGCGCTTCAACGGGCCGCTGGCTGTGGCCAGCGTGCGGGCGCGTTCCTTCCCCACCCCCGAGGCCAACCCCGGCCGCGCGGGCGAGATCGTCAAGTCTGGCCCGGTGGCCCCCACCACTGGCATCCGTGAGGAGATCAAGAGCTTCGAGGCCACCGCCACCGGCGAGGTGAGCCTGACCGATGCCAAGATCATCGTCAGCGGCGGCCGCGGCGTGGCCAAGGATCCTGAGCTGGGCTTCAAGCTGATCAAGGAGCTGACTGACACCCTGGGCGGCGCGATGGGCGCCAGCCGCGCGGCCGTGGACGCGGGCTATATCGCCTACAAGCACCAGGTGGGCCAGACCGGCAAGGTGGTGCGGCCTGATCTGTACATCGCAGCCGGCATCAGCGGCGCGATCCAGCACCTGGCCGGCATGGGCAACGCCAAGATCATCGTCGCCATCAACAAAGACGCCGAGGCCCCCATCTTCAGCGTGGCCAACTACGGCGTGGTGGGCGACCTGTACGAGGTGGTGCCGGCCCTGAACGCCGAGTTCAAGAAGCGGTTAGGGTAGCGTAACCCGTAACCCGTAATGCGTAACCCGGAAGGGCGTGGCTGATGCCATGCCCTTCTTTTTTTGCTTGACCTCGCAATGAGCTGCGCCCTGCAGTTGGATAGGAAAATCGGTTCAGAGGTAGTGAAGGGACGAGATGGCTGCGTGCGGAGCCGCCGGAATCAGAAGTTGAAAATCATCAGGCTGACGGCAGGAAGCGGAACGTCGCCAGCGCCTGCTCGAACGTGTGCAACTCCTCCGGCGTCTCGTAGTACGCGCCAAGCATGAACAGAGTGCTCCCGCGACGCAGCAGCACCCGGCGGTCGCGTGTGCCCGGCGCACCTTCCCAAACACGCGCGGCTTCCACCGCGACGCCGGTGACGCCATCCACCATCACGTCCGACAGGCGCGTGTCGCGGTCGTAATCGGCCGGGCGGTCGACGGCGCAGACGGGCCCGGAGTGACCGCAGACGGCGCGGCGCACGCGGCCAACGTGACGGCGAACATGATGAGGACGAGCAGGTGAAAGTGAGATCCGATACGACGAGAGGCGACCTGCGGCGTTGGCGACGACAATCGCCGCGCCCGATGGATGCTCCACAGCGCGACCAGGCCCAAGGCGTGGATGGCCACACTCCAGGTCAGCGCGGTGGTCGGGCTGCTGGCCGCACCGATGACCAGCACCAGCCCGGCGTCGCGCGCCAGGTCGTGCCACTGGTGCGCCCAGCCAGCCAGCGGTATGCTCGCACTCTTGAACCAGAGCCAGCCCAGAAGGGCGCCGAAGAGCATGTTGGAGAGGGCCAACGCCAGCGCCGCGGCCAGACCGGATGCGACCGCGGCCGCCGGCGTCAACTCGCCGCGGCCGAGCGCGCTTAGCAGCGGCAGCAGCAGCAGCGGCAGGTGCCAGAGGCCGCGGATGACGCCGGCGATGACCACCGCGCCGACCCGGCCAAACGCTGGCGTCAGGCCGGGCAGCAGGTAGGCGCACCAGCCCACCTCCTCGCCCAGCCCCGCCAGCCAGCCCACCGTCAGGCTGCCGAGCAGGATCACGCCGACGCCCGGTTCGATCGCGCTGCGCCAGTGCAGCGTCCCCGGCTCAACGGCGCCGCCCACCAGCAGCGTCCCCGCGCGCAGGGCGAGCAGGCCCAGCGCCAGCCAGAGGTAATCAGCCGGGCGACCCCAGCGCCAGGCCGGCCGCGCCGGCGCGGGGTGACGCCGCCACAGGATGAGCGCGGCGATGGCCGGGCCGGCCATGGCCAGCAGATGGCCCAACAGACCCAGGCCGGCCAGGCTGGCCGCATCGAGCCGACCCGCGGCCCGCGGCAGCAGCCAGCCATCGACGGCCAGGAAGACCGGCCAGGAGAGGGCCATCGCCAACAGGGCAAAACGACTGGCGCTGCGCAGCGCGGCCGGTTTCATCGCTGCGCCTGCCACAGGGTAACGCCCAGCCACAGCGACCAGGCCACGCTCAACACCAGGGTCAGCAGCCCCAGGAAGGGGACCAGGCTCACCACGCCCAGCGCCAGGCCGAGCCCGCACAGGCCAACCGGCAGCCACTGCGCCCGGCGCGCCGTCCAACTGACCAACAGATACCAGACGCCGTTGATCGCGATGGCGGCCATGCCCAGCAGCCCGATCAACCCGTTCAGGCGGGCGTCCACGGCCAGCCCGCGCATGGCCTGCGTCACCGCGGCGAGGCTGAACAGCACGTTGACCAGCAGCAGCGCCACGGCCAGCAGCCCACAGATGGCGGCGACCGTTGAGGCCCTGGGCGCTGTGGGGCGCAACTGGCGGAACATCACGACGATCAGGGCGACGCTGGCCGCGGCCGAGACGAATTTCAGCCCGTCTTGCAGCAGCAGCGGCAGCGGGTTGTGGAGGGCCAGCGTGGCCAGGCGGGCCGGATCGCCCAGCGCGGCCAGCCCGATCAGTCCGACGGCGGTGAAGAGCGCCGCGGCCGCGGCGAAGGCCTGAACGAAGGCGGCATACGCGCCCGTCGCCAGCTCTGTGTGTCCGGCCGGCCGGTGGGCGCTGACAGGGCCGGCGACGTTGGAATGGGTTTGCAGGTGGGACATCGGTTGGGTCTCCTTCTCGCTTGG